>JANNMQ010000988.1:0-2193 GCA_031398045.1 Rubrivivax sp. | reverse complement strand
GTCACGCACGAGGAAACCTTCGCCGCGAACAACAACGATTTCACCTTGTTCACGGCCCACCCGCCCTTGCCGCCGCATGCGCGCGCGGCGCTGGGCAAGAGCGTGGCTGATCAGTACCACGCGGAAGAAGCAGAGCGGGTGCTGGCGCCAGTCTCCAAGTTCCTGTTGCGCCATGGCATCGACGCAAAGAGCGCCTGGAAAGTGGGGCATGCCGGAGAGGCCATAGCCAATTTCGCGGAGGCCGGAAAGTTCGATCTGGTGCTCATGGGCTCACATGGCCATGGCGCCCTGGCCAATCTCGTGATGGGGTCGATCGCCACCCAGGTGCTGGCGCACTGCAAGGTGCCGGTGCTGCTTGTCCGCTGACTGCGTGCGCCGCGCGCTCAGCGCGCGTTGAGTCCTTCAAAGCAGGTGTGCAGCACCAGTTCGATGATCTGTTCGTCGGTGTGTTGTCCACCCATCTGCAGGAACTCCAGCACGGGATCACAGGCGCGCGCGTACAGCGTATAGAGCACCGCAATCGGCGGCAATGCCTTGCTGATGGCGCCGTTGGCCTGGGCCGCTTCTATCCACGCGCCGAGCCGGTCACTGACTTCGATCAAGCCGTCCATATAGGCCTTGTTGGCCATCAGCGTTGCGCGCAGGCTGGAGTTCTGGCTGGGCAGGGAAGGCATGTCGCCGGCGAGTTTCACGCCCATCGTCCAGCGCACCGCGGCGCGCAGGTTGTCCTGCGGCGAAGCGTCATCCGGCAGGGCGTTGAAAAAATCCTGCGCGCGGCGCATCACGCGCACCATCGCCGCCGCCGCGAGGTCTTCCTTGCTCGGGAAGTGTTTGTACAGGCTGGCTTTGGCGATCCCCACGGAGGCCGCCACCTCGTCGACGGTCATGGCCTCGAAGCCCTTTTCGGCGAGCAATCGGTTCACCGCGTGGATGATCGCTTCCTCGCGCACCTGCAGCATGTGTGCCTTGAAGGAACCGCGGGACGCAATGCTCGAAACCATGGTCGCAGTTTAGCCCGGGCGGTAATCCGCCAGACCGGGTCGTTCCGGCGCCGTCAGGTCCGCAAGCGCTCCTCAGCGGGCGCGGGTGGAGGATTGCCGGTAACGCTCCATCGTCAGGCCCTCCAGGCTGATGTCGGTCGGACGGCCCGATATCAGGTCGGCCATGACGCGGCCTGTGCCGGTGGCCATGGTCCAGCCCAGCGTTCCATGGCCGGTCGCCAGATACAGGTTGGGGTAGGGCGTGCCGCCCACCACGGGCGTGCCGTCGGGTGTCATGGGGCGCAGCCCGGTCCAGAATGCTCCCTTGGAAACATCGCTGGCATGCGGGAACAAGTCGGTCAGCACGTGGTTGAGCGTGCCCCGGCGCGCTTCACGCAGCGCCAGGCTGTAGCCGGCGAGTTCGGCCGTTCCGCCGACCCGGATCCGGTCCCCGAGCCGGGTGACTGCCACCTTGTGCGTTTCATCCATGATGGTGGACTCCGGCGCGCGTTGTGCATCCTCGATCGGCACGGTGATCGAATAACCCTTGACCGGGTAAACGGGAATGCGTATGCCGACCGGGCGCAGCAACAGGGGTGAATAACTGCCCAGGGCCATCAGGTAAGCGTCTGCAGTCAGGGCGCCGTGATCGGTCTCGATCCCGGTGATGCGGGTGCTGTCGCTGAAGACGCTCTTGATCTGCACGCCATGACGGAAGTTCACGCCCAGCGCCTTGGCCATTTCGGCCAGCCGTTGGGTGAACTTGAAGCAGTCGCCGGTTTCATCGCCCGGCAGGCGCAAGGCGCCGACGAACTTTTCCTGCACATGCGCCAGCGCCGGCTCCACGTTGATGTAGCCAGGACGGTCGAGCAACTCGTACGGCACGCCGTATTGCTTGAGGATATCGATGTCCTTGGCCGTGCCATCGAGCTGCTTCTGGGTGCGGAACAGCTGCAGCGTGCCCTGGCTGCGTTCGTCGTACCGGATGCCGGTTTCGGCACGCAATTCCCGCAGGCAATCGCGGCTGTATTCGGCCAGCCGCACCATGCGGCTCTTGTTCAGCGCGTAGCGCGCCTCGGTGCAATTGCGCAGCATTGATGCGCCCCAGCGCCACATGGCCGGATCGAGCATGGGCCAGATGACCAGCGGGCTGTGCTGCATCAGCATCCACTTGATCGCCTTCACGGGAACGCCGGGGCCCGCCCACGGCGCC
>JANNMQ010000949.1:0-1626 GCA_031398045.1 Rubrivivax sp. | reverse complement strand
GTGTCCAAGAACCCGCCGCCCAACGACGCCGACCTGCTGGAGCTGCTGTACCGCGTGGTGCGCAGCGAAGACGAACTGCAGCGCATCCTGGTGAAAAATCCGGCGCAGCTGTTTGGCTACGACACGTGAACAACCCCGCTGATGACAAGCAGGCATCCATGACTTCGACTTTTTTCCCCACCCGCACCGTAGTGGGCGCGATGCTTGAATTCCAGGGCGCCTGGCGGCTGATGGAACCGGCCATGCTGCAAGCGCCGCACCACAAGCCGCCGGTGCACCCAGTGCTGTACATCAAGCCCGCCAACACGTGGCAGCGCGCCGGCCAGCCGGTGCTGTTGCCGGCCGATGTGCCCGAAGTGGAAGTGGGCGCGACGCTGGGCATCACCTTCAGCCGCACGGCATCTCGTGTGAAAGAAGCCGACGCGTTGCAATTTGTGTCGGGCTACTGCGTCGTCAACGACGTCACCGTGCCGCACGCCGCGCTGCTGCGCCCGCCCATGCGCCAGAAGTGCCGCGACGGCTTTTGCCCCATCGGCCCGTGGGCGCCCGCGGCCCAAGTGCCCGACCCCGGCAACCTGGCCTTGCGCACTTACGTGAATGGCGAACTGCGCCAAAGCAACCACACGCGCAACCTGCGCCGCAGCGTGGCGCGGCTGATCGCCGACGTGAGCGAATTCATGTCGCTGGCGCCGGGTGACCTGCTGCTGATAGGCGTGCCTGAAAACGCCGCACGCGCCAAACCCGGCGACCACATGGCTGTCGAGATTGACGGCATCGGGCGGCTGGAAAACCCGCTGCAGCTTGAACCCGAGCCAGCCCACACCCACGGAGTGACCGCATGAGAACCGCGCGTGTTTTTTTTGGTGGTGCGGTCCATGAAGCTACCGAGGCCCACCCGGGCCAGCCCGGCGGCACCGGCCTTCAACTGCGCCTGGCCGATGGCCGGGTTGTGCTCGAATCAGCCGTGATGTGGCTGTCGCCCTTCGAGCCGCGCACCATCTTTGCGCTGGCGTTGAACTACGCCGACCACGCGCAGGAACTGGCCGCCAAGTCTTCCGCCGAACAGGGCGGTTTTCTGCAGGCCCAGCGCAGCGAGCCCATCATCTTCCTGAAAGGCGCCAACAGCGTGGTGGGGCACCGTGGCCTGACGCGCCGCCCGGCCGATGGCGAGTTCATGCACTACGAATGTGAACTGGCGGTGGTGATAGGCCGCGAGGGCAAACACATCCCACGCGCGCAGGCGATGGATTTTGTTGCCGGCTACACGGTGGCCAACGACTACGCCATCCGCAACTTTCTGGAACCCTACTACCGCCCCAACCTGCGCGTGAAAAGCCGCGACGGCGGCACCGCGCTGGGCCCGTGGCTGTTGGGCTGCGACGACATAGCCGACCCGATGAACCTGAAGCTGCGCACCGAGGTGAACGGCCGCGTGGTGCAAGAAGGCCACACCGGCGACATGATCCACGACGTGGCCTCGCTGATCGAACACCTGAGCAGCTACCTGACGCTGAGCCCCGGCGACGTGATCCTGACCGGCACGCCCAAGGGGTCGGTGGATGTGCTGCCTGGGGACGTGGTGGTGTGCGAGGTGGAAGGCGTGGGGCGGTTGGTGAATACGCTGGT
>JANNMQ010000942.1:0-1805 GCA_031398045.1 Rubrivivax sp. | reverse complement strand
GTGTCCACCGACTACGACATCAGCGACCGCTTGTACTTCGAGCCGGTGACGCTGGAAGATGTGCTGGAAATCGTCGACAAAGAAAAACCGGTGGGTGTGATCGTGCAGTACGGTGGCCAGACGCCGCTGAAGCTGGCGCTGGACCTTGAGCGTGCCGGTGTGCCCATTATCGGCACCAGCCCCGACAGCATCGACATGGCCGAAGACCGCGAACGGTTTCAGCAACTGCTGCACACGCTGGGCCTGAAGCAGCCGCCCAACCGCACCGCGCGCACCGATGAACAGGCCTTGGTGCTGGCGCAGGAAATTGGCTACCCGCTGGTGGTGCGCCCGAGTTACGTGCTGGGCGGCCGCGCGATGGAAATCGTGCATGGCGACAAGGATCTGGAGCGCTACATGCGTGAAGCGGTGAAGGTGAGCGAAAAGTCCCCCGTGCTGCTGGACCGCTTTCTGGACGATGCCATCGAGGTGGACGTCGACTGCATCAGCGACGGTGAACAGGTGATGATCGGCGCCATCATGGAACACGTGGAAGCTGCAGGCATTCACAGCGGCGACTCCGCCTGTTCGCTGCCCCCTTACACGCTGAGCCCCGCGCTGCAAGACGAGATGCGTCGCCAGGCCACAGCGATGGCCAGAGCCCTGAACGTGGTGGGTTTGATGAACACGCAGTTTGCGGTGCAAGGCGAGGGCGCCAACGCGGTGGTGTACGTGCTGGAGGTGAACCCCCGCGCCTCACGCACGGTGCCGTTTGTCAGCAAAGCAACGGGCCAGCCGCTGGCCAAGATTGCTGCGCGCTGCATGGCGGGGCAAAAGCTGCGTGACCAAAAAGGGGTGATCGGCGAAGTGGTGCCGCCGTACTTCAGCATCAAAGAAGCTGTGTTCCCGTTCAACAAGTTTCCGGGCGTGGACCCCATACTGGGGCCGGAAATGCGGTCCACTGGCGAAGTGATGGGCGTCGGCAGATCCTTTGGTGAAGCCATGTTGAAGAGTCAGCTGGGTGCTGGTTCACGACTGCCCACGCAGGGCACCGTGGTGCTGACCGTGAAGAACTCTGACAAGGTGCGAGCCGTGGCCGTGGCGCGCGACCTGGTGGCCTTGGGCTTTCAGGTGGTGGCGACCAAGGGCACGGCAGCAGCCATTGCTGCGGCGGGGCTGCCAGTTCGTGTGGTCAACAAGGTCAAGGACGGGCGCCCGCACATCGCCGACATGATCAAAGGCGGAGAAATTCAGCTTGTCTACACCACGGTGGACGAGACCCGTACGGCCATTGCCGATTCACGACACATACGCACCGCTGCACTGGCCAACCGCGTGACGTACTACACCACCATGGCGGGTGCCGAGGCGGCCACCGAGGCGCTGAAGCACCAGTCGGGCATGGACGTGGCTTCGCTGCAAGAACTGCATGCACGCCTGGGCCCGCAACACACGCGGGAACTGCACTAAACTTCAGCGCGTCGTCCGCCGCACCCGGCCCTTCCGTAGGCCCCGGCTGCGGCGGATTCACTTTCTGTTCGAGTATGGCAACGCCAGCGTTTGCAACGTTTCCAGCCTTTGCAGCGCTTTTGCAGCGCGCGTTCACTCCAGCATTTGTTTTTAGAACACCCATTCCAGGACCCGGCATGACCACCATCCCGCTAACCCAGCGCGGCGCAGAGCTGCTGAAGAACGAACTGCACCGCTTGAAGTCGGTGGAGCGCCTTGCCGTCATCCAGGCAATATCTTAAGCGCGGGCCCAATGTGACCTGTCAGATAACGCCGAATTCGACGGGGGCATGGACAAACAAGGCTTCATCGTAGGG
>JANNMQ010000940.1:0-5171 GCA_031398045.1 Rubrivivax sp. | reverse complement strand
GCCATCAGACCGGGCATTTCGGTCTCGGCAATCTTGATTTCTTTGCGGCCCCATTCGGCCAGTGACAAGTCGGCCACGGCGCTGTCAGGGAACTGTGCTTTGGTGGGCAAAGCTTTCAGAACGTCATTCATGTTTCAAGCTCCAAACGGGTTAGGAACCTGCACAACACGCCGACGGGGGAGCTTTGAACCGCTCACCCACAACAAGGCATCGTGCAGGTGAGCGCTGTTGCAAATGATGTTTCCGAGCCTGGCCTTCAGGACGAAGGTTGCAACGCTCCTCGGAAAGAGCCCGCATTCTAGACACAGCGGGCCAAACACGTGTGGGCTGTGGGCTCACCGCGGCGCTCAGGCCGTGCTGGTGGGTGTGAACTCTTCCGCGCCGCCGGCCACCAGCGAAGCCCGGCCCACCAGCAACGGGTCGGCAGCACCGATGCTTGCGTGGTCCTTGTTCGGGTAGGGCATGCGCTGCAACAGGTAGCGCAAGGCGTTCAAGCGTGCGCGTTTCTTGCAATCGCTCTTGATCACAGTCCACGGTGAATCGGAGGTGTCGGTGTGCAGGAACATGCCTTCCTTGGCGCGGGTGTAGTCGTCCCACTTGTCCAGGCTGGCGAGGTCGATCGGGCTCAGCTTCCACTGCTTCAACGGGTGCAACTTGCGTTCTTTGAAGCGGCGGCGCTGCTCGGCGCGGCTGACACTGAACCAGAACTTGAAGATGCGCACCCCGCTGCGCACCAGGTGGCGTTCAAACTCAGGCGCCTGGCGCAGGAATTCATCGTATTCGTTGTCGTTACAAAAACCCATCACGCGTTCAACGCCGGCGCGGTTGTACCAGCTGCGGTCAAACATCACGATCTCGCCGGCCGTCGGCAGGTGACTGATGTAACGCTGAAAGTACCACTGGCCCTTTTCAACGTCGCTGGGTTTTTCCAGCGCCACCACCCGGGCGCCGCGCGGATTCAGATGTTCCATGAAGCGTTTGATGGTGCCGCCCTTGCCGGCTGCGTCGCGCCCTTCGAAGAGGATCACCACGCGCTGGCCGCTGTCTTTCACCCAAGCTTGCAGCTTCAGCAGTTCCACTTGCAGCAGGTACTTTTGCTGCTCATAGCTGCGGCGTGACATCAGGTTCTTGTAGGGGTAGCTGCCGTCGCGCCAGTTGCTTGAAAGTTCGGCGTCGGGGTCGCTGCCCTTTCCATTGCCGTTGCCATTGCCGTTGGCACTTCCGCTTTCATTCGCGTCCTTCTCGGCAGGCGGCCTGCTGAACAACAGCCGCCGCAGGGCCTTTACCTCGTCGGGTGCGGCGCCGCCGATCAGGGCCTTCAATTCGTCCAGCAACAGGCTGGGTGCCTGCGTGTCACCGGCTTGGTGCTTTTTCAGCACATCGGACAGCGCCATCGCGGCCACGGTCTGTGTGCGTTCGGTGGCGCGCGCCACGCGGCCGGCCTGCACACGGGCGGGGCTGCGTGTGTCGGCCACGTCGCCCGCCGACACCGGGCGGGTGCGGTTGCGCGCCGGGGAACGCGCAGGCACGGCAACTGCGGTTGCTGACGCAGCGGGTGGCAGAGCAACGGGCTTGGGCGGGGTCTTGCGGGCGATATCCTTGGCCATGTGTTGCAACAGTTTGATGAAGAGTGCGACCCATGATGATGGGTGTGTAAATCATGCCAGCGGTTGATCGGTATCAATGCACGCCCAAGCGCCCACTGGAGCTGCGGCGCCCGGCATTGCCGCAACAGCTGGAGCAAGCCCCCGCAGCCACCTGGGCCGCCCTCATCGGCGTCATGACCGACATCGACGACACCCTCACACGCGACGGTGCCATCGAACCGGCGGCCCTGCATGCGCTGCATGCACTGGCTGCAGCAGGTGTGCCAGTCGTGGCCATCACCGGCCGTCCGTTAGGCTGGAGTGTGCCCTTTGCGCGGGCTTGGCCTGTGCGCGCCATCGTGGCTGAAAACGGTGCCGTTGCGCTGGTGCGTGAAGGCGGCGTGCTGCACACCGAATTTGCGCAAGACAGGGCCACCCGTGCGGCCAACGCGCAACGGCTGCAGCAGGTGGCGCAAGCCATCGTGCAGCAGGTGCCGGGGGCCACGCTGGCGCAAGACAGCGCCGGCCGCGTCACCGACATCGCCATCGACCACAGCGAATTTACGCACCTGCCGGCAGCGGCCATTTTGCAAGTGGTGGCTTTGATGGAAGCAGCTGGCATGAATGCCACCGTCAGCAGCATCCACATCAATGGCTGGTTCGGCAGCCACACCAAATACAGCGCGGCGCAGTGGATGCTGCAGCGCTTGTTTGCGCGTGAACTGCACCACGAAATTGACCGCTGGGTGTACGTGGGCGACTCCACCAACGACCAGCTGATGTTTCAACACTTCCCGTGCAGCGTGGGGGTGGCCAACCTGGTGCGGTTTGCGGCCGACCTGCGGGTGTGGCCGGCCTACATCACGCAGGCTGAACGCGGTGAAGGTTTTGCCGAGGTGGCGCGCGCCGTGTTGGCACTGCGGCAACCTCCGCAGGCACCCAGCCTTTAGGCAACGGGCGGTCGCCTGCGCGTCTGCAAGCTCAACTTCCCGATACCCGGGCCGATAGAACGGTGCAACACGATCGGTGGTCGCCCGTTATCCCCAGCCAGCGCCCTCTGCGTGTGTTCAACACCCGGAGCCCTTGTGTATGCGCCTGCCTTCCTCGTCCTGGCCCAGTTCGGTTAACCCCCCTGCCTGGCGCAAGCGCAGTCTGTGGGCCCTTCCGTCGGGGCTGGCACTGTTGATGGGCTGCGCCGGCGCGCCGACAGAACCGGTAGGTAGCCCACGCGCTGAAACAGTGGTGGCCGTTACCGACCGCGCAGAACTCATTCGCTTCAACGCCGGCCAGCCGCAGCATGTGCTGCAGCGCCTGCCGCTGAAGGGCCTGAATGTGGGCGACCGGCTGGTGGGCATCGACTACCGCGTGGCCCGCGGCGTGCTCTATGCGCTGGCAGCCAGCGGCAACCTGTACACCGTCAACACCGACACCGCGCAGCTCACGCGTGTGGGCACTGGCGCGCCGGTGCTGTTGAGTGGCCAGCGTTTTGGTTTTGACTTCAACCCCGCGGCCGACCGCATCCGTGTGGTCAGTGACACCGGCCAGAACCTGCGCCTGCACCCCGACACGGGCGCCCTGGCCGCCAGCGACCCCGCCGTGCAAGCGCCGGGTGGTGCCGTGCGACTGGGCGGGGCCGGCTACACCTACAACAAGCAGGACGAAAAGCTCACCACCAACTTCGCCATCGACCTGGCCAGCGGCATGCTGATGTTGCAGGGCACGCGCGAAGGTGCGGTGCCGGCGGTGTCGCCCAACACCGGCGCGCTGTCGGCCGTGGGTGCGCTGGGCACAGGCCCGTTGGAAGACGCGGCTTTTGACATCGCTGACCTCAACAACGCCGCCTTCGCTGCTGTGCGCGCCGGCGGCCGCACCCGCTTGCATGCGGTCGACCTGGCCAGTGGACGCGCCACGCCGCTGGGCACGGTGGGCGACGGCCGTGCGCTGTGGGGCATGGCCATCGTGCCTTGAGGGCCGCATACGGCCCCTTTGGGCCCTTTCGCCCTTTGGCCTAATTAGCCCTTTGGGTCTTTCAGTTCGCACACGCATGAACCGCCAGGGTCACCCGACGCACTGCCCGCACCCGCGCCTGCACCCGCTGAACCCCGCGCTGCAGCGCTGCGCCGCCTTGCTGCTGCTGGCAGCATGGGCAGGGCCTGCCGCCGCGCTGGACGTGCTGGTCACCACGGCGACGGGCCAGCCGCTGGCCGACGCGGTGGTGTTTCTGGAGTCCCGCGAAGCACGTGCTGCCGTCAAGCCCGCTGCGGGTGTGGAAGTGGCGCAGCAGGACAAACGATTTACGCCCTCCATCACGGTGGTGCCGGTGGGCACTTCGGTCACCTTCCCCAACCGCGACACGGTGCGCCACCATGTGTATTCGTTTTCGCCGGTGAAGAAGTTCGAAATCAAGCTGTACGTGGGCACGCCCGCTGCGCCGGTGGTGTTTGACCAACCCGGCATTGCGGTGCTGGGCTGCAACATCCACGACCAGATGGCGGCCTGGGTCGTCATCGTTGATACCCCTTGGTATGGCCGCAGCGGTGCCGATGGCCGCGTGCGGCTGCCGCAACCGCCAGCAGGCAGCTACAAACTGCGCGTCTGGCATGCGTCGCTGCCCGTGGGCGACCCCGCCAGCGAACAGCCGCTGCGTGTCGAACCCAGCCAGCCGCCCGTGCAGGTGAAACTGGCCGGAGCGCGGCCTTGATGGCTGCTGCGCCACTGTGGCAGCCCCTGCAGCGCTGGCGTTTGTCCAGCCGCATGGTGGTGCTGTCACTGCTGCTGCTGCTGGCGGTGCAGGCGCTGGGTTTTGTGGCCATCCGCAGCAGCATCGAACGCAACGCACGCGCCACGCTGGCCGACGAGCTGCAGGTGGGCGAACGTGTGTGGGCGCGCCTGCTGGACCAGCGCGCCACCAAGCTGGGGCAGGGTGCCGCGCTGCTGGCGGCCGACTTCGGTTTCCGCTCGGCGGTGGCCAGCAACGACCAGGCCACCATCGCCTCGGCGCTTGAAAACCACGGCGCGCGCATCGGCGCTGCGCTGGTGGCTTTGCTCGACACCAGCTTGGCCGTGCAGGCGCAGTCACTGCAGCAGGCGCAAACCGCTGCAGGGTCATCTGAAGCCGCGCTGTTGCCCACCCTGGCCGCACTGGCGCCCCAGTTGGCGCCGCAGCTGGCGCAACGCGGCGCTGTGGTGTCGGTGGTGGCCGGCAAGCCCTACCAGTTTGTGATGGTGCCGATGCGTGCACCGGTGCTCATCGGCTGGGTGCTGATGGGCTTTGAGCTTGACCGCAGCGTGGTGGACGACCTGCACGCCGTGGCGGGTTTGCACGCGACGCTGCTGTTGCACGGTGGTGCCGCGCCCGCGGCGGGCCTCAGCAGCCTGGGCGCAGCGGCCGACACCAGCGGCCTGGCCAGCCTGGCTGCATTGCCACTGGGGGCGGGTGAATTGCGGCTGGGCGGCACCCCGCACCTGGCGCGCACGCTGCTGGTGTCGGCCGACGGCAGCCCGTACCAACTGGTCGTCAGCCTGACGGGCTCGCTGGCCAAAGCGGTGGCACCTTACCAGGCCTTGCAGCTGACCCTGGGCGCG
>JANNMQ010000890.1:0-3617 GCA_031398045.1 Rubrivivax sp. | reverse complement strand
CACCGCACGCGCCATCGGTAGCACGCCGCTGCCGGCTATGGCGCCCAGCATCACGGCGCTGATGGCGGTGCCGGCTTGTTGCGCCAGCGCTCCGAGGTCCAGCAGTTCCGCAGCACGGCACTGCGTCTGCAGCGTGGCCACCAGCGCTGCAGCGTCGGCACGGCCATCGGCCATCTGCATTTTTTCAGCCACGGTCAGTGCCCGTGCGGTGGAACTGATGACCTGCGTGCGCGCCCGGCTGCTGTAGCCGTAGCCCAGTTGGCGCAATGTTTCCAGCAGTTCTGAGGACACCAGCAGGTCAATCGCACCGGGCACCGGGTTCAGGCTGAACACCGGTCGGCGGCCGCCCAGCATCGACGCCGGTTGAGGGAACACTTCCACGTAATAGGTGCTGGCTCCGGTGCGCTGCGCCACGCCGGGCACTGACGTGCTCTGCGCCGGGTAGCCGGCGCGCACGGCCGCGTCGTACAGCCATTCGGCCAGCACGCCGCCGCCTTCGCCGCCCAGGGCGCAGACCAGCACGGTGATCGGTTGTGCGTTCAAGGCTGCAGCCTGCCGTCATTCCACCTTCAGGCCGGCTTCCTTGATGAACTTGCCATAACGATCGCGGTCGCGCTGCTGCTGCTCGATGAATTCACTGCGCGAGGCCAGGGCCACTTCACCACCGATTCGTTTGATGACGTCAACCACGGCCGCCGTCGCCAGCGCCTTGTTGACTTCGGCATTCAACTGCGCCACCACAGGCGCTGGCGTGCCGTTGGGCGCGTAGATGCCGAAGACGGTGTCGGCGTCAAAACCGGGCAGGCCCACTTCGGCCATGGTGGGTGTGTCGGGCACCTGCGAAGAACGGCGCGGGCTGCCCACGGCCAGCAGTTTCAGCTTGCCTTCCTTGGCGTGTCGCAGGCCGGGGCCGGGGTCGAACATGAACTGCACCTGGCCGGCCAGCAGGTCGGTCAGCGCCGGGGCTGCGCCCTTGTAAGGCACATGCGTGGCCTGGATGCCGGCCTGGCGCGTCATCATTTCGCCGGCCAGATGCGGTGAACTGCCGCTACCGGCCGAGCCGTAGCTCAGCTTGCCCGGGTTGGCTTTGGCATAAGCAATGAACTCTGGCGCGCTGTTCACCGGCACGGCGGGGTTGACCATCAGGAACACCAAGACCCGTGCCACGCTGGCCACCGGCAACAGGTCGCGTTCGGCGTCGAAGGGCATCTGCTTGTACAGAAAGGGGTTGACCGTCATCGCGCCGCCGCTGCTCATCAGCAAGGTGTAGCCGTCGCCCGCGGACTTGGCCACGGCGTCAGCGCCGATGTTGCCGTTGGCACCGGGGCGGTTTTCAACCACCACCTGCTGCTGCATCTGGCTGCCCAGCTGCTGCGCCAGCGCGCGACCAATGACGTCGGCCGCGCCGCCGGGCGGGAAATTGACGATCAATTTCAGCGGCTTGTTGGGGAAGGCTTGGGCGTGAACGAGCGGGCTGGCCAAAGCCAGTACGCAGCTCAGTGCCCATGCAGCCCATGCAGCGCGACGGGTAAAAGTTCTCATTGATGCGTCTCCTTGTGTCGTTATGCAGATTGCGGCCGCAACCAGCCCGTTAGGGTGCCCCGCCACTGTGCCAGCAGCTTTTCATGCCACTTTGGGTTGCGGATCACTTCAGCGCGGTAAAAGCTTGGGCACAGCGTGGCGGCGTGGGCGTTGGCACCACATAGGCCGCAGCCCACACAGCCGTCGATGACGGTGGCAACAGGGTCCACGCGCAGCGGGTCGGGGTTGTCTTTCAGCGTCAGCGTGGGGCAGCCCGACAGGCGGATGCAGGCGTGGTCACCGGTGCACACGTCTTCGTCCACGCCGTACTTCACGCGCTCCACCCGTTCACCGCGCTTCAACAGCCCGGCTATCCAGGGCTTGATGCGACGCTGGCGTTCGAGCTGGCACTCGCCTTCGGCCACCACCACCTTCAAGCCAGAAAACGGTGTTGTCAGCGCTTCTTGCAGCGTTTTTTTCATCGTAGCCACGTCGTAGGTGTTCACCACGCGCATCCACTGCACGCCCATGCCCTTCAGGGTGTCTTCAATGGTCTGGTTCTTGTGCGCCAGGCTCTGGTGCAGGTTGTTTTTCAGCTCGGCTTCGGCCTTGGCTTCGTCGTCGGGTGTGTTCAGAATGTCCTGTGTGCCCGTGGCCGAGGTGTAGCCGTTTTTCATGATCACCAGCACGGCGTCGTCGCCGTTGAACAGGGCCGCCTGTACCCCTGTCAACAGGCCGTTATGCCAGAAACCACCGTCGCCCATGATGGCGATGCTGCGCCGCTGCATCATCGGTGACACACCAGCGCGGCTGGCTAGGCTCATGCCGTAGCCCAGGATGGAATGGCCGGAGGAAAAGGGCTCAAAAGTGGCCAGCGCGTGGCAGCCGATGTCGGCCGCGATGTGCACCGGGCCCACCTGCTGCTGCGCCAGTTTCAGCGCTGAAAACACCGGCCTTTCAGGGCAGCCGATGCAAAAGCCAGGTGGCCGCGCGGGCAGGGGGCCCAAAGCCCTGGCTACATCGTCACGGCGCTGTGTGTTGCCTTTCAGCCAGGCCTGTGCCGCGCTGGTATCCACATCGGTCATGTGCCGCTGCACAAAGGTGATGAGCCCGGCAGCCACCACTTCCACCGTGTATTCACCGGCCGCAGGCAGCAGGTCTTTGCCGTGCACGGCTGTGGCCACGCCGTGTTGGCGCAAGGCCTGGCAGAGGTCTTTTTCGATGTACTCCGGGTTGCCTTCTTCCAGCACCAGCACGGCTTTTTTATCGGCGCAGAAAGCGCTGATTTCTGTGGGCACCAGCGGATAGGTGACGTTCAGCACCAGCAGCGGTAAGGGGCTGGCTCCAAAGGCGTCGGCCAGACCGAGAAGCTGCAAAGCGCGCACCAGCACGTTGTACAGGCCGCCTTGCACCACCAGCCCGACATCAGTGCGTGTGCCCGCGAAGTGGTCGTTCAACCGGTGCTGCGCGATATAGGCCTGCGCGGCCGGGATGCGCTGTTCAACCTTCAGTTTTTCATGCCTGAAAGTCACCGGCGGGTGCGCCAGCCGCATGTAGTCAAAGCCAGCAGGTTCGTCGATCAAAGCGCGTGTGCTGACGCGCGGTGCCACGTTGTCTTTGGCTTCAAAGGTGCCGCGCACGTGGCAGGCGCGGATGCGCAGTTCCATCACCGCCGGCATGTTGCTGGCTTCGCTAAGCGCGAAGGCATGCTCCACGCAGTGCACCATGTGGCCCAGGTCGGGGCGCGGGTCAAACAGCGCCAGCGTGCTCTTCATGGCGTAGGCATGGGTGCGTTCCTGGATCACGCTGGCGCCTTCGCCGTAGTCCTCGCCCACCACGATCAAAGCGCCGCCCTTGACACCGGGTGAGGACAGGTTGGACAAGGCATCGGCCGCCACGTTGGTGCCGACTATCGACTTCCAGGTTACCGCGCCGCGCAGCGGGTAGTGGATCGATGCACCGAGCATGGCGGCGGCGGATGCTTCATTGGAACAGGCTTCCACATGTACGCCGAGTTCGTCCATGTACGACTTGGCTTGCACCATCACGTCGAGCAAGTGCGACACCGGCGCGCCCTGGTAACCGCCGACATAGGC
>JANNMQ010000889.1:0-2229 GCA_031398045.1 Rubrivivax sp. | reverse complement strand
GGGTGATGCGGTTCAAGCTCAACGATGCGATGACGGCGGTTTCTGACCGCACCGACATCGTCGCTGATATTGGCTACAAACCCAAAGCCAGCAAACATCCTTTCGGCGGCCCAGGCGCGCACAACGGCGGCCGCATCAGGTTCAGCCCCGCTGACGGTTTTCTTTACGTGACGACGGGCGACAACCACCTGGGCATCGCGCCGCAGGGTCCCACGTACATTGGCGGCAAGGTGTTGCGCGTCGACCGGGACGGCAAGGCCGCCCCGGACAATAAGGCGCCCACCGGCTTCGATCCACGCGTCTTCACCTATGGCCACCGCAACCCGCAGGGCATCGCGTTCCGTCCTGGCGACAACCGCCCGTTCACTGCCGAAAACGGCCCGTGGCACAGCGATGAGGTGACCGCACTGGTCAACGGCGGCAACGCCGGCTGGGACCCGCGCCCCAACATGGCCGGGCGCAAGGATTGCCCCGATGACTACTGCGGCTACTCGCCGAACCAGATGGGCGCCATGGACCCCAAAAAGCGCGCTGGTTTCATGCCCATGACCGACCTGAAGACCTACCCCAAGGCGATGAAGCCGGCGTGGAACAACAAGGGGATGTCACAGGGCATGTTCTGCAACGCCTTCCTGTCGGGTGCGAAATGGAAGGACTGGAACGGCCAGATGGTGGTCGGTTATGCCGGCATCGGCATTCACGGCACCTCGGTGGGCAACCGCCTGGATCTGCTGAAGATCAGCGCCGATGGGCTGTCATCAAAGCAGACCGACTTCCCTTGGCCGACGGTTGCCGGACGTTTCCGCGCCTGTGAATCGGGCATCGACGGCGATCTGTTTGTGGCTCTGGAAGACCAAGGCAAGATCATTCGTGTGAAGCCGGAGTAACCGCAACGCACCAACGCGCTGCCTCACAGCAGCGCGTTTGTCTTTTTGTAGGAAGAAGGAGAACGCGTTGCGAATCACGCTGCAATGGATGGTTGTCATCGGTGTGCTCGGCTCCGCGGGGCCGGTACGTGCCGACTACGACCTCGCGGTGAAGAAGAACTGCTCAGCCTGCCATTACGTGGACAAGAGAAAGTACGGTCCGAGTTTCCAGCAGGTGGCAGCCAAGTACGCCGATCAGAAAAACGCCGTCGAGGTGCTGGCCAAGAAGATCAGGCGTGGTGGCACGGGCGTTTGGGGCCAAGACGTGATGCCACCGCAGCCGCAGGTGTCGGCCGCCGAAGCGCGCACGCTGGCCAAGTACGTGCTGTCCGTGAAGTGAAGCCCTTTCGCTCGCGCCACCCGCAGTTGCACGCCGTGCGCATGTGGGGAATCGCAAGGCCCTTGGGGCGACGATGAGCGCCGTGGGCAGAGCCGGGCTGGTGCTGGCCCTTGCCTTGGCCAGCGAGCACGGCTTGTGCCAGAGCTTCTACTACGTCGAACCCGGCGTCGCCGCGTGCCCAGTGGCGCCTGTGGCGTCCACCGCCGCTGCAAGCGTGGTGGCACGGGGTGTTGCGGTGCCCGGCAGCATCCGGGTGGCCTGCGGTTTCGACCAAGGGTCCTACACGGTGACCTTGAACTCCACCGATGCCAAGGCGACGTTTTCGCCCAAGACCTTCGTTGTCAATTTCGGCCGCGTCGTCGGCAAGGGTGTTTTCACCACCACCTTCTCGACGGTTGGCGTGCAGAGTGTCTCTGCCACCATCACCTCGAACATGGGCAGCCCTGCGGTGCAGGGGCAATTTGTGAGCGCAGACGACCGGTTCAACGTCGTGATTCCTTGATCGGTCTGCGGCGGCGAAAAAACCTGCTGCTGCAGTGCACTCATCTGGAAGGGAAATGGCTTCATGCAGCCACGCCTTGATCCTGCGCACATTCAACGTCGAAGCTGCTTGCTGGCGGCGCTGCCGTGTGGGCACTGGCCTGCGCACGCCAGCGACGCCCCTTTGCGTGACGCGATGCGTCGCGCCGAGGCTTTGCGCGACGAAGCTTTGCGCGCCGGCGACCAGCCCTACGGTGCCGTGGTGTTGCGGGAGGCGTTGATCGTTGGCGCCGCACCCAGCCGCGTGGTCACCGCCAACGACCCCACCGCACATGCCGAGATGGAAGCGATACGCGATGCCGCGCGGCGCCTGCGCACACGAGACCTGTCGGGCTGCGTGCTGGTGTCGACCTCGCGCCCTTGCCGCATGTGTGAAGCTGCTGCTGGCTGGGCCGGCATCTCGCGCATGGTGCACGGCCCTGC
>JANNMQ010000881.1:0-8609 GCA_031398045.1 Rubrivivax sp. | reverse complement strand
TGTCGTGTTTCAGTAGCGCCAGCAGCACAAAGGTCTGGGCATCAAACAGGCGCGACTGCGTGCCCATGGCCACAGCCCGAGCCAGCCACTGCAGCGCCTGCGCGCCATGGCCCTGGTAGTAGGCCAGGGTGCCGGCCTGCTGCACGCGCAGCATGCAACCAGGTGTCAGCTCGGCGGCGCGTTGGCAGGCCGCCAGCGCACCCTTGTGGTCCGACTGCTCGATCAACAGGCGGCCGTGCAATTCGTGCGCATCGGCACAGTCGGGGTCGTCTTGCAGCACGGCTTGCAGCGTCTTGCGCGCGCCGCCCAGGTCGTTGCGCGCCATCTGCGCCCGCACGACGCCCAGGCGCGCCCAGGTCGACGATTTGGCCGCCGCCAGGTGTTCAAACATGCGTTGTGCGTCCTGCGGCCTTTGCAGGGTCAGGAACAGCTCGGCCACCAGGCGGCCGCAGTACGTGGCAAAGGGCAGGCGGTCTTGATACCGCTTCATGGCGCGCGCCAGCGCCACTTCGTTTTCACCGGCGTCCAGCGCGCGCAGCACGTCAGCCAGCTGGGCTTTGCGCTGGCGTGCCTCGCTCAAGCGCTCAATCAATGCCGCGGCGCTGTAGGGCCGTATCAGCAGCCCGTCGAGCGCGGCTTCGCCGGCTTCCACCACTTGGTGGTAGCTGGCACGCGCGGTGACCATCAAAAACACGGTGCCGTGCGGCAGCAGGTGTTCGCGGCGCAGTTCGTCCAGCAGGTCTTGGCCGCTGTCGTCGCTGCCTTCAAATTCGCGGTTGCACAGGATGATGTCGAAGCATTCGCGTTCGATCAGCAGCCGCGCGTCTTTCACTGAACTGGCCATCACCAGGTGGCCCACACCCGCATCCCGCAGCTGGCCGGCGGCCACGCTGCGCAGCAGCGCGTTGTTGTCGACGAGCAAAGCTCGCGCCCGGTGGATGTCGCGGTCGATCACCGGTGCTGCAGCGGGTTGCGCGCAGCGGGCACACGCGCCGCCAGTAGGGCCTTCTCTGCGGCGGGGCTGCACGGCAGGGTCCGTGGGCAAGACGAGGGTGCTTGGTTCACCCTCGGGGTATCGGCCGCCGCCGGGTTTACTTGAACAGGTCTTTCACCCGGTCAGCCCAACCCTTGCTGTTGGGAGAGTGGCGGTCGCCCGACTTGCGAAAAGACTCGTCCAGCTCTTTCAGCAGCTTGCGCTGGTGTTCGGTCAGTTTCACCGGCGTTTCCACTGACACGTGGCAGTACAGGTCACCGGGGTAGCTGGAACGCAGGCCCTTGATGCCCTTGCCGCGCAAGCGGAACGTCTTGCCATGCTGTGTGCCCTCGGGCAATTCGATTTCCGCCTTGTTGCCCAATGTGGGCACCTCGATGGTGCCGCCCAGCGCCACGGTCGTCAGCGCCACGGGCACGGTGCAGTGCAGGTCGTCACCATCGCGTTCAAAAACCGTGTGCTGCTTGACGCGGATTTCGATGTACAGATCCCCCGCGGGGCCGCCGTTGGTACCGGGTTCGCCGTTGCCGGCACTGCGGATGCGCATGCCTTCGTTGATGCCCGCAGGTATCTTCACCTCCAGCGTTTTTTGCTTCTTGATCTTGCCGGCGCCGTTGCAGCTGGTGCACGGTTCAGGAATGATCTTGCCGGTGCCGCGGCAATGCGGGCAGCTCTGCTGGATGCTGAAAAAGCCCTGGCGCATGTGTACGTTGCCGCTGCCGTTGCAGGTGGTGCAGGTCTTGGGGCTGGTGCCGGGCTTGGCGCCCGTGCCGCTGCAGGTTTCACAGTTCTCCCAGCTGGGAATGCGGATCTGGCTTTCTTTGCCAAAGGCCGCCTCTTCCAGCGTGATTTCCATCGCGTAGCTCAAGTCGCTGCCGCGGTACACCTGCTGGCCGCTGCCGCGCCGCGCACCGCCCGCCGCCGCACCTCCGAAGATGTCGCCAAAGATGTCGCCAAAGGCCTCGGCGAAACCGCCGAAACCTTCACCACCCGGGCCGCCACGGCCACCCATGTTGGGGTCAACCCCCGCGTGTCCATGCTGGTCATAGAGGGCCCGTTTCTGCGGGTCAGACAGCATTTCATAGGCCTCTTTGGCCTCTTTGAATTTTTCTTCCGCCGCTTTGCCGTTGTCTCCCTGGTTGCGGTCGGGGTGGTGTTTCATCGCCAACTTGCGATAGGACTTCTTGATGTCCTCGTCGGTGGCGTTTTTGGGCACGCCCAGGATGTCGTAAAAATCACGCTTGGCCATGAATAAACCCTTGAGCCATGAAAAGACGATCGCCGCGCCGGGCGGCAGGCGCTAAGCCCACCGGTCGAGCGCGGCGCAAACCGCGGTTACAACGGCGGCACGGCCCACCGACTGTCAGTGGGCCGTGCCAGCCGCCAGATCACTGCTTGACTTCCTTGAAGTCGGCGTCGACCACGTTGTCGTCAGCAGGCTTGGCCTTTGGTGCTTCGCCGGTGGAGCCCGCGGCTTGCGCCCCCGGGCCAGCTGCAGCACCTGCAGCACCTGCCGCAGCGGCCTGCGCGTCGGCATACACCTTCTCACCCAGCTTCTGGCTGGCCGCCATCAGCGTTTCGGTTTTGGCTTCGATGGTGGCTTTGTCGTCGCCCTTCATCGCTTCTTCAACTTCTTTCACCGCCGCGTCGATCTTTTCCTTATCGCCGGCATCGAGCTTGTCGCCATGTTCGGCCACGCTCTTCTTCACGCTGTGCACCATGGCGTCGGCCTGGTTGCGCGCTTGCACCAGTTCCACCTTCTTGGCGTCTTCGGCCGCGTTCAGCTCGGCGTCTTTCACCATCTTCTGGATCTCAGCTTCGCTCAGGCCCGAGTTGGCCTTGATGGTGATCTTGTTTTCCTTGCCGGTGCCTTTGTCTTTGGCACTGACGTGCAGGATGCCGTTGGCGTCGATGTCAAAAGCGACTTCAATCTGCGGCAGGCCGCGGGGTGCCGGCGGTATGCCTTCCAGGTTGAATTCACCCAGGCTCTTGTTGCCGGTGGCCAGTTCACGCTCACCCTGGTAGACCTTGATGGTGACCGCCGGCTGGTTGTCGTCAGCGGTGCTGAAGGTCTGCGCAAACTTGGTCGGGATGGTGGTGTTTTTCTTGATCATCTTGGTCATCACACCGCCCAGGGTTTCAATGCCCAACGACAGCGGTGTCACGTCCAGCAGCAGCACGTCTTTGCGGTCGCCGCCCAGCACCTGGCCCTGGATGGCCGCACCCACGGCCACGGCCTCGTCGGGGTTGACGTCTTTGCGCGGCTCTTTGCCGAAAAACTCCTTGACGGTCTCTTGCACCTTGGGCATGCGTGTCATGCCGCCCACCATGATGATGTCGTCGATGTCGGACAGCTTCACGCCCGCGTCCTTAACGGCGATCTTGCACGGGTCAATCGTGCGCGCGATCAACTCGTCGACCAGGCTTTCCAGCTTGGCGCGCGTGAGCTTGATGTTCAGGTGCTTCGGGCCCGACGCATCGGCCGTGATGTAGGGCAGGTTGACGTCGGTCTGCGTGCTGTTGGAGAGCTCGATCTTGGCCTTCTCAGCCGCTTCCTTCAGGCGCTGCAGCGCCAACACGTCCTTCGTCAGGTCAACGCCTTGTTCCTTTTTGAACTCGGCCACGATGTAGTCGATGATGCGCTGGTCAAAGTCTTCGCCGCCCAGGAAGGTGTCGCCATTGGTGGAGAGCACTTCAAACTGCTTTTCGCCGTCGACGTCGGCGATCTCGCTGATGCTGATGTCGAAGGTGCCGCCGCCCAGGTCAAAGACCGCGATCTTGCGGTCACCCTTGCCGTGTTTGTCCAGGCCGAAAGCCAGCGCGGCCGCGGTCGGCTCGTTGATGATGCGTTTCACGTCCAGCCCGGCAATGCGCCCGGCGTCCTTGGTGGCTTGGCGCTGGCTGTCGTTGAAGTAAGCCGGCACGGTGATGACGGCTTCAGTCACTTCCTCACCCAAATAATCTTCGGCCGTCTTTTTCATCTTGCGCAGCACTTCGGCCGACACCTGCGGTGGCGCCATCTTCTTGCCGCGCACTTCCACCCAGGCGTCGCCGTTGTCGGCCTGCGCGATGGTGAAAGGCATCAGGCCGATGTCCTTCTGCACTTCTTTTTCCGTGAACTTGCGGCCGATCAGACGCTTCACCGCGTAAAGCGTGTTGCGCGGGTTGGTCACGCTCTGACGCTTGGCGCTGGCGCCAACCAGAATTTCCCCGTCTTCCTGGTAGGCAATGATGGACGGCGTGGTGCGGGCACCTTCGCTGTTCTCAATCACCTTGGTGGTGTTGCCTTCCATGATGGCCACGCAGGAATTGGTGGTGCCGAGGTCGATGCCGATGATCTTGCCCATGACTGTGTTCTCCGGAATTAGTGAATGTCGATGTGGATGCAGGTGTGGATAACTTTGGCCAATTCAAGACCAAACCAGCCCAAAGGCCCACACTGAACCTTGTTTTTAGGCCGCGCCGGCCACGGTGACGAGTGCGGGCCGCAGCACACGGTCGGCAATCAGGTAGCCTTTTTGCAGCACCGTCACCACCGTGTTGGGCTCTTGCTGGGCCGGCACCACGCTGATGGCCTGGTGCTGGTGGGGGTCGAAACGGGTACCCGCGGGCGGGTTGATGGCCAGCACCTTGTTACGTTCCAGGGCCTGGTTCAACTGGCGCAGCGTGGCATGCACACCCTCAAGCAGCTGTTCGGGGGTGGCGTTCTCGATCGCGATGGCCGCCTCCAGGCTGTCTTTGACGGGCAGCAAGCTGTCAGCAAAACTTTCGATGGCAAATTTACGCGCCTTCGAGATTTCTTCTTCCGACCGCCGTCGCGTGTTTTCGGCTTCCGCCTTGGCACGCAGGTAAGCGTCAGACAGTTCGCTGTTGTGTGCCTGCAGCTGGGCCAGCTGCTCTTCTGGGCTGGGGGTCTTGGGGGCTTCAGCACCGGTGGCTGTGCCCGCCAGGTCAGGCTCGGGTGTTGGATAGGTGGCTGATGCTTGGTCGATGGTCATGACGGTAGGAAGTTGCCGCACTCAAACTGCGCTCGTCATTTGACGTTGGGGTCATGGCCTGCATTTCAAGAGGGTTTTTGAAGATTCTGTCCACAGGGTGGGCTGTTCAGTCCGGGTCGGCAGTGGCGCTCCAGCGCTGCCAGTCGGCCAGTTGTCGGCGGTTGCGCTTGGTGGGCCGGCCCTGTTCGATGCTCTGTGCCGGTTCGGTGCCCATGCGGCGTTGTTCGGCCAAACGCGCCCGGGCTGCCAGGCTGTCGGCAGTTTCTTCAAACATCAGCTGGGCCTGCGGTGCAGGGCCGCGCACGTTGCTGATCTGCAGCACACGCACGGTGCGTGCCACCACACCCTGCCTGAAAGCCACCAGGTCGCCCACGTGCGGTTCGCGCGAAGCCTTGACCGGCTGGCCATTGATGCTGACACGGCCTTTGGTGATTTCTTCCGTCGCCAGGGCGCGTGTTTTATAGAAGCGGGCGGCCCAGAGCCATTTGTCCAGCCGCACGCGGGCGGTGCAGGGGTCGGTGTCGGTCATGACCTTGTGGCGGTTGATGTTGACGTTGTCACCAGGTGTTGCGGTGGTGGTGATGGTGGTGATGCTGGGGCCAGCGGCGGCGCAAGGGGCAGGTTGACGATGGCCTGCAGGCCTGGGCTTTGGCCAGCACTGGACCGGTTGTGCAGGCTGATCTGGCCGCCCAGCGCCTGCACGATTTCATGGCAGATGGCCAGCCCCAGCCCCGAGCCGGCCGCGCTGCCGCTGGCGGCAAAGGGCTGGAACAGCCGCTGCTGCTGTTCGGCCGACAGCCCCGGCCCCTCGTCGGTGATGCTCAGGTTGCCCCGCTCACCAGACAGCCCGTCCACCCGCAGCTGCACCCCCAAGCGGCTGCCCGGCGGTCCGTGTTTGATGGCGTTGTGCAAGAGGTTGCGCGTCAGTTCCCGCAGTGCCCATTCGTGGGCTCGCACGGGCAGGCCTGCGGCAACCCCGGCTGCGGCATCCAGTTCAAAAGAAAAGTCCAGCTGCTTCTGCGCGATCAGCGGCGACACATCCAGCGCCACGGCGCGCACGGTCTGCACCCAGTCCACCAGCGGTGTGTCGGCTGCCGCAGCGCCCCCTGGGCGTATCTGTTCCACCTTGGCCAAGGCCAACAACTGGTTGGCCAGCTCGGTGGCGCGTTCCACGGTGGTGTTGATTTCAGCCAGTGCCAGTTCGGCTTCCACGTCACCCCGGCGTGCCGACTGCACTTGCGCCTTCAGCACGGCCAGCGGCGTGCGCAACTGGTGTGACGCGTCGCGCACAAAACGCCGCTGGTGTTCAAGCAAAAGCGCCAGCCTGGCCATCAGCGTGTTGGTGGCTTCCACCACAGGCTGCAGTTCGCGCGGCGCGTCGGGCAAATGCAGGGGCGACAGATCGGTTTCAGCGCGAGCGCGCAGGCTGTGGCCCAGCCCACGCAGTGGCGCGGTGGCGCGTTGCACCACCCACAGCACCACCGCCGTTATCACCAGCAGCAACAGCGCTTGCTGCCACAGCGTTTGTACCAGCAGGCTGCGCGCCAAGGTGCGGCGCAGCTCCAGGGTTTCAGCCACTTGGATGGTGGCCATCCCTTGCCCCGCCGCACCCGCCACCGGCTGCAGCAAGACGGCCATGCGCACGGGCTCACCTTTGTAGCTTTCATCGTAGAACTGCACCAGCGCCGCGTACGTGTTGGCGGCACCAAGGCCGGTCTGCAGGCGGGGCGGCGGCAAGTCATCAAAACCCGATGCCATCTCGCCGGCAAAACCCGTCACCTTGTAGAAGATGCGGCTGCGGTTGTCAGCCTCAAAGGCTTCCAGCGCGGCGTAGGTCAGCGTGGCGCGCAGCTGGGGTTGGCCGGGTTCGCCGGCCACGTCCAACAATTCGCCGATGGACTTGGCCGATGCCAGCAAAGTGCGGTCGTAGGCCGTGTTGGCCGCTGCCAGCGCCTGGCGGTACAGCGCAAAAGCGCTGGCCAGCAGCAAGGCCAGCACCGGCAGGCCGATGCCCAACAGCAGCTGGCTGCGCAGCGACCGCCGCGACCACGCGCCAGCACCGACCATCAAGCCGCAGCTTTCAATAGGTAGCCCAGACCGCGCAGCGTGACCAACTGCGTGGCGGTGGCCGCCAGTTTCTTGCGCAAGCGGTAGGCCACCACTTCAATAGCATCGGCTTGCACCCCGCCTTCACCGGCAAACACCACGTCAGTCAGGCGCTCTTTGGCCACGGCATGGCCGGGCCGGGTCAGCAGCGCGCGCAGCAACGCAGCCTCGCGGGTGCTCAGTTCCAGCGCCTGGCCGTGAAAATAGATGGCACCGCTGCTGGTGTCGCACTGCAGCCCGCAGAAAGCGGGCGGTGTGACCTGCGACGCCAACGTTGCAGCACCTGCAGGCCCGTGGCGGCGCACCAGCGCGCGCACGCGGGCTTCCAGTTCATCAAGGTCGAAGGGCTTGGCCAGGTAGTCGTCTGCCCCCGTGTTCAAGCCCAGCACGCGGTCGCCCACCGTGCCCCGTGCGGTGATGATGAGCACCGGCGTCGTCAAGCCCAGGGCCCGCGCCTGTGCCAACACCGTCAAGCCGTCGACACCAGGCAGGCTGAGGTCGAGCAGCACCACGTCGGGCACGCTGGCCAGCCAGCGGTCGATGGCCCGCGCGCCGTCACCACACAACACCACCTGCAAGCCGCGGCGTTCAAAGCTGCGCTGCAGGGTGGTCTGCAGTGCCGTGTTGTCTTCGATCAGCAGCAGCTTCATCGGTGCGCCCATTATTCGTCCGGGTCAGCGCCGGTTCCGCGCCTGGCTATGAGGGCTTCCCCTGATGGCTGCGACAGCCGATTGACAGCGACGCTGCGCATCATGGCGGCAGCCCGGTTGACCAGCGTGGTCGACCCGCAACACCCCCACGGCCACTACCTTCACCAGGAGACTGCACCCATGCGTCGCGATACTTTCCTCAAAAGCCTGATGGCCTTGGCAGCGGCTGGCGCCCTGCCTTTGTCGGCCCGTGCTGCCGCCAATCTGAAAATGATGATCCCTGCCAACCCCGGCGGTGGCTGGGACACCACGGGCCGGGCCTTGGGCAAGGCGCTGCAAGATGCCGGTGTGGCGTCGGCGGTGACCTACGAAAACAAGGGCGGCGCTGCGGGTGCCATCGGCCTGGCGCAGTTTGTCAATGCCGCCAAGGGCGACGGCAATTCGCTGATGGTGATGGGTGCCGTGATGCTGGGCGGCATCATCACCGGCAAGCCCCCCGTCACGGTGACGCAGTGCACGCCGCTGGCGCGCCTGACGAGCGAATACAACGTGTTTGTGGTGCCGGCCAATTCGCCGTTGCAATCCATGAAGGACGTGGTGGAGCAGATGAAAAAAGACATTGGCAGCGTGAAGTGGGGCGGCGGTTCACGCGGCTCTACCGAACACATCGCTGCGGCCATGCTGGCGCGCGAAGTGGGCCTAGACGCTGCCAAGGTGAACTACGTGCCCTTCCGCGGCGGTGGTGAAGCCACGGCCGCCATTCTGGGCGGCAACGTCACAGTGGGCGGCAGCGGTTACAGCGAGTTCCAGCAGTACATCGAAGGCGGCAAGATGCGCGCCATCGCCGTCACCTCGGCAGCGCGG
>JANNMQ010000856.1:0-2217 GCA_031398045.1 Rubrivivax sp. | reverse complement strand
GGAGTTTTTCCATGTTTCATCTTCCGTCCATGCGGCGCGCCTTGACCGCAGCGCTGTTCGCCACGCTCACCGCGGCTGCGACCCTGTTCTTGGCGGGCGCTGCCTACGCTCAGCCCGCGGCGGTGCCCAGGCCGACCGTCTCGTACAAGATCGTCACTGCGTCTGAGCGCGGCACCTATATCCAGATCGGGCACGACCTGGCGCGGTTCGTTGCACCGCTGGCGGGCATCCAGCTCGATGCGCTGCCCTCCAAGGGCTCGGCCGACAACGTCAGCCGGCTGCGCTACGACACCAACGTCAAGCTGGCGATCGTGCAGTCCGACGTCTATCAGGCCTTCCTCGACTATGCGGACGCAGGCAACGCCACCGCGGCCGAGCTGATTCGGCCCCTGCGCGTGGTGCTGCCGATGTACGACGAGGAGATCTACTTTCTGGTGCGCGCCGATTCTCCGCTGCAGTACGTGCACGAAATCAAGGGGCGGCGGATGAACATCGGCCCGCTGCAGAGCGGAACCGCCATGAGTGCTTCCACCATCTATCGGCTGATGTTCAACGAGCCACTGGCAGCGACGGAAACCAGCACGCTGAGCAACGAGGAAGCCCTGCTCAAGCTGACGACCGATGGCTCGCTGGACGTCGTGGTCGTGGTCGCTGGCCAGCCGGCCCGGCTGCTGGCCGAAATGAAGCCCGAGGCGAAGCAACTGGTGCGGCTGCTGAAGGTCGACCCGGCGCGTGCCGAAACGGCGGCCGCGCTGCAGACCTACGTTCTCGCGACGGTGCGCTCGGCCAGCTACCCCAATTGGCTGGACCAGGACGTCGCCGGCCTGGCCGTCAAGGCCTATCTCGTCACCTACGACTACAACTATCGCGTGACGACCGACAAGCTGGTGCAGCTGGCGCAATCGATGTGCGACAACTTTGCGGTGCTGCAGACCGAAGGGCATCCGAAATGGCGCGACGTGCGCCTCGAGCTGCCGCCGTTGGGCCGCGGTTGGCGCTATTACGCGCCAATGGAGCGGGTGCTGCGACGGTGCAGCGGCGGCCAGGAAGCCGCCCCACGTCCGGCGCCCGCTGTCGTGGCACCGGCGAACTGCACGCAGCAGGAGCGCATCCTGGGCCTGTGCCGGACCTCCTGACCGGGGCAGCGTCGCTCGCGGGCGAGCGATGCGCCTGGCATCGGGGGCTGCACCATTCCCTGGGCGTCGCAAGTGCCCGAAGGCCCCTCAGCCGGCAAGGGGCGAGAAAATGGGCGTTTGAATTTTCGAAACCCTACGGCGCGCAGCGGCTACAGGCGCCACTTCTGTTGCGCCGGCAAATTCGGCAGTGGCGCGCCGTCCAGCCAGGCTTGCACCGTGTCACGCACATCCCGCTGCTGCGCCGCCCGCCACAACAACTGCGCCGGCAGCACCCGTGTTGCGGGTGGTGATTGCGGCAGCAGCAGCGCCAGGGCCGCGGCCACCTTGGCCACCGTGACAGGGCGCACCGGCTGTTCACGCTGCGGCGCCATCCAGTGCATCTGCGACAGCATCCAGCCGGCCAGGCGCTGCGGTGCCTGACGCCAGCCGTTGCGCCCAGGGTCGCTGTCGTTTGCAGCAGCAGCGCCACTTTGTGCCATGCGCATGAACACCAACTGTTCAAAACCCAATGCGGCGACGGCCGCTTCGTCCAGCGTGGCCAAGCCCTGCTGCAAGGCCATGGGCAACAGCGCCGCGCGGTGGGGCACCACCACCACCAGCCGGCGCACGCCGGCCGCCAGCAGCCGGGCTGCCCACTGCGGCAGCTGCTGCGGCAGCGGCGCCACGAAAGCCGCTTCGCGGCCGTGGGCCTGGCGCACGCGGTCAAACACCACCAGGGCGGTGTCGGCGGCAAAAGCCCGCAGCGCGGCGTCGTCGTTGTTCACCGCCACCAGGGCCCGCAGCGCCACTTGCACAGGCTGCTCAACCAGGGCCGCCACACGTGCCCAGCGGTGTGAAGCCAGCAGTTGTTCCAGCACCGCTGAACCCAGCGCACCCGCCCCGCCGATAACGATGACGCGCTGCGGCACCGCGGCGCGGATGGAAGTGGGTGGCCGGGCGGCAACCACCAAGGCAATTTTTGGGTCCAGCATGGGCCCGATCATCGCTGTTACGCGGCCGGGAAGCACCCAACACAGCCCAAACCTAACTGATGAGCTGAACTCTCTGGGCATGTCCAAGAAAACCCGTGAACACGTAGACC
>JANNMQ010000824.1:0-2077 GCA_031398045.1 Rubrivivax sp. | reverse complement strand
CATGGAGTCCATTCACCGCTGGGCCTGGTGGTTCGCCGTGCTGTGCCCACTGGCCGGTGGCATCGGCATCCTGCTCACCGGCACCGTGGTCGACAACTGGTACCTGTGGGCCGTGAAGCACGGCGTGGCGCCACCTTATCCAGCGGTGTTTGGACCCATGGTGGACCCCTCCACGCTGCAAGGAATGAAGCCATGAGCACGACGAGACGTTTTGCGGCGTTGGCCGGTGCACTGGCTGTGGTGATGGCCCTCGCGGCCTGCGAGCGCCCGCCCGTTGACAGCGTGCAGCGCGGTTACCGCGGTACCGGCATGGTGCAGGTCTACAACCCGCGCACGGTGCAAGAACAGATACCGGCCAACCAGCCTCCTGCGGCTACGCCAGCAGCGTCGGATGACGGCCCGCGTGCCAAAGAGGTGTACAAAAACGTGCAGGTGCTGGGTGACTTGAGCGTGGGCGCCTTCACGCGCCACATGGCATCCATCACCGCCTGGGTGGCGCCCGCCGAGGGCTGCGCCTATTGCCACAACCTGGCCAACCTGGCCGAAGACAGCAAGTACACCAAAGTGGTGGCGCGGCGCATGCTGCAGATGACGCAGGACATCAATGCCAATTGGCAGACCCACGTCGGCAACACGGCCGCTGCCGGTGCTGGTGCCGGCGCTGGTGTCACCTGCTACACCTGCCACCGCGGCCTGCACATCCCTGCGCAGGTGTGGACGAAGGCGGTGCCGCAGGACAAGCGCAGCGACTTCATCGGCAACCTGAACCAGAGCAACGCGCCGGCGAAGAGCGTGGCCTACGCGTCGCTGCCCAACGACCCCTTCAGTGCTTACCTGGGAGCCAGGAGCTTGACCGCCAACATCAAGGTCGGCGCAAACCCCGCGTTGCCCACCGGGCATGTGGCTTCCATCCAGAAGACTGAAGGCACCTATGGGCTGATGATGCACATGTCCGATTCGCTGGGCGTGAACTGCACCTATTGCCACAACTCGCGCAATTTCGGTGCCTGGGACCAGAGCACACCGCAGCGCACCACCGCATGGCACGGACTGCGCATGGTGGGCTCGCTGAACGAAGCCTATCTCGACCCTCTGGCCCCCGTGTTCCCGGCCAACCGCAAGGGGCCCCTGGGCGACGTGGCCAAGCTGAACTGCGCCACCTGCCACCAGGGTGCATTCAAACCGCTGTATGGCGCTGCCATGGCCAAGGACCACCCGGAGCTGCTGAAACCCGTGGCTGCCGTGGTCCCCGCTGCAGCGCCGGCTGCCGCGACTGCTGCCGTCAACCCGCTGCGTGCGGTGCTGTTTTTTGATGTCGGTTCACCGGCCTTGAAGGGCGACCAGCTGTCTTCACTGTCCGCCGTCATTGAATCGCTGAAGAGTGCGCCGGCCACGCAGGCCGTGATCTCGGGTTACCACTCGGCGTCGGGTACGCTGGCGCAAAACCAGGACCTGGCCAAGAAGCGGGCTTTTGCCGTCAGGGATGCGTTGGCAGCCGGTGGCGTGGCAGCGTCGCGCGTGGTGCTTGAAAAGCCGCAGCAGACCGAGGCCAATGTGGCGGGCGAAGACCCGAGCGCACGCCGTGTGGAAGTGACCGTCAAGTAGCCCGCGCTGCTGGCCTTGCACCGCGTCGGCTTGCTGTCATGGCCCAGACCACTTTGCTGGCAGCGCCCTGGGCTGCCGGCCACCACGTCGAGGCCCAACCAGCTGCTGCGGCGCATGGGGCCGCTGATGTCTGGCTGGCGCAGCCCCGTGGTTTCTGCGCCGGTGTCATTCGCGCCATAGACATCGTCGAGCGGGCGCTGGAGTTGTACGGCGCACCGGTGTATGTCTTTCACGAAATCGTGCACAACGGCCACGTGGTGCAAGGCCTGCGAGAACGCGGCGCGGTGTTTGTCGACACTTTGGACGCTATACCGCAAGGTGCGCCCACGGTGTTCAGCGCCCATGGTGTGTCCACGGCCGTGGTGGCGCAGGCGCGTCAGCGCGGCCTGCAGGTGGTGGATGCCACCTGCCCACTGGTCAGCAAGGTGCACCAGCAGGCGCAACGTTATGCACAACAGGGCCGCCAGGTGCT
>JANNMQ010000792.1:0-2284 GCA_031398045.1 Rubrivivax sp. | reverse complement strand
AGGTCTGTCACCCGACCAGTTGGCGGCGCTGGGCACCTCTTCGCGCCTGGACGACTCGGAACCACGTTCGCCCGAGGGGCCTTTTTCCAACCCCACCGGCGTGAAGGCCAAGATCGACGAGATCGAACAGCAGATGGTGGGCGAGCCTGGTTTCAGCGGCCACCGCGCCGCGCGGCCTTCGCCGCACCAGGGCAGTCAAGCCAGCGGTTATGGCGCCAGCTACCCGCCGCCGCCCAACCCGGCCCTGGCCACCGCACCGGCCGGTTTAAGCCGCGAGGTGCCGCGGCCCGGCAGCCCCACGGGGCCCGGCTTCAGCGGCTTTGACGAAGACCCCGGTCTGCTGCCCGCACGGCCGCCGCTGTTGGAGCGGCGCGTCTCACCTTCAGTGGCGCACTCTGTGGCGCCCACGGCACCAGCGCACATGGGCAATGGCCTGTCGCCACTGGCGCCCATGGCCACCATCTCTTTTGATGGCAGCGGTTCTGGCAGTGTGGGCGCCCGCAACACAGCCGGCCGCGCTGCCGCGGTTGAAGTCAGCGAAGTGGTGCACGACCCCGAGCTGGACGAAGCGGTGATTGCTTTTGCCAACGCCGACTTCAGCAGCTGCGAAGAAGCGCTGCGCCGCATCACCCACACGGATGGTGCACGCAACCAACATGCCGAAACCTGGCTGGTGCTGTTTGACCTGTACCGCGCCACCGGCCAGCACCAGAGTTTTGAGAATTTGGCAGTGGAGTACGCGCAGCAGTTCGGCTGGTCGGCGCCCCAGTGGTATTCACTGCCCCAGATGGTGGCCGAGGCCTCAGCAGCCGACGAGCCCTCCATCATCAGCAAGTTTTCCACCAGCGCCGCTTCGGGCGTGGGCTGGGTCTGCCCGCACCAGCTGGACATCGAAGGCGTGGCGCGGCTGCGTTCGCAAACGCTGCAGATGCCGCTGCCCTGGGTGCTGGACTGGAGCGCACTGCAGACGGTAGACCCCGAAGCCGCGATGCAGCTGGCAACGCTGTTCAGACTGTGGTCGGGGCAGGCACTGGAAATGCGCTGGAACAGCGGCGAACGCCTGTTGCGGGTGCTGCAGGAATCAGCACCCACGGGCATGCGCGATGCCGACCCGGTGTTCTGGCTCACGCGCATGGATGCACTGCGGCTGGTCAACCGCCCCGACCAGTTTGACGATGCGGCCATCGACTACTGCATCACCTACGAGGTCAGTCCACCATCGTGGGAAAGCACTCGCTGCAAGGTGCTGGTGGCCGAAGAGGGCCTGAGCACCCGCACACCGGAGCTGTCGGCCGTCAGCGAGATGTCAACCAACTTTGTCGAAAGCGCCTTGTCTGAAGACGCAGTCACGGGTGTTGAAACCGCCAGCGTCGAACTGTCGGGCCAGCTGGTGGGCGACATCAGTGGCACCTTGTCCAAGATGGAAACCGCATTGGGCCAGGCGCAGGTGGTCAGTGTGTCTTGTTTGCGCCTGATACGGGTGGACTTCATTGCCGCCGGCGACCTGCTGAACTGGGTGCTGACGCGCCGTCAAGAAAACCGCGCCGTGCATCTGGTGGACACACACCGGCTGGTGGCTTTGTTCTTCGGCGCCATGGGCATCAACGAACATGCCAAAGTGCAGGTGCGCAAGGTCTGAAGCGCGCTTTGCCAGGCTGCAACAGGCCACTGCCGCTTGACCAGGCACTCTGGCATCCACCCCCTCCCCCACCCTGGCGGTTGATAAGTCACCCGCCCACCCCACTTGAAACGGTTCATGGAAAGCTATCACGGCACCACCATCCTCAGCGTGCGCCGCGGCGCACAGGTCGCGCTTGGCGGCGACGGCCAGGTCACGCTGGGCCACATCATCGTCAAAGCCGGCGCCCGCAAGGTGCGGCGCCTGTACCGCGACCAGGTGCTGGCCGGTTTTGCCGGCGCCACAGCCGACGCTTTCACGCTCTTTGAACGTTTTGAGGCCAAGCTGGAGAAACACCAAGGCCATCTGCAGCGCGCCGCCATTGAACTGACCAAGGACTGGCGCACCGACCGTGTGCTGCGCCGTCTGGAAGCCATGCTGGCGGTGGCCGACGCCAGCTGCTCCTTGATCATCACCGGCAACGGCGACGTGCTGGAACCCGAACGCGGCATCGTGGCCATCGGGTCGGGTGGTGCCTATGCACAAGCCGCCGCCAGCGCACTGCTGCAGAACACCGAGTTGGCGCCAGCCGACATCGTCAAGCGCTCGCTGGAGATCGCGGGCGAGCTGTGCATCTACACCAACCAGAACCACATCATTGAGACG
>JANNMQ010000744.1:0-1616 GCA_031398045.1 Rubrivivax sp. | reverse complement strand
GGCTCCGCCAGCTTCCCCACCACCGCCGGCGCGCTGCAAAGCACCAGCCCTGCGGGTAGCGGATTCGGCAGCTACGCCAGCTTTGTCAGCAAACTCAACCCGAATAGCAGCGCGCTGCTGTGGAGCACCTACTTCGGCGGCAACGTGGGCACCACCTTCATCACCTCAGTGGCGCTGGACGCGGCCGGCAGCGCGCTGTGGGTCGGCGCAGTCACCGGCGGTGGCAGCAACTACCCGGTGACGGCCGATGCACTGCAGAAAGTGCAAGGTGGTGGCAACGACGCTGGTTTTGCGCAGTTCGACTTGAACACCGGCGCGCTGAAGTATTCAACGTTGCTGGGCGGTAACGACAGCGACTTGGGCGCGGCGATAGCGGTGGACACCAGTGGCAACGCCTTTGTCGCCGGGGCCACACATTCAACCAACTTTCCACTCAGCGCGAATGCTTACGAACGTGTGTTCAGGCCCGACGTGTTTGGCGGTGCTGACTGGTTCTTCAGCGTGCTGGGCTTGGGCAGCATCGGTCGTGTGTTCCCGGCCACTGGCGGCAACGGCGGCGACACCACCGTCACCGTCAACGGCAGCGGCATCGCAGCCGGGGCCCGTGCGCAGCTGGTCAACGCATCGGGCAGCATCGATGCAGCCCACAGCGTGCCGGCCAACCACGCCGACAGCAGTTTTGCGGCCTTCAACTTCCCGCTGAACGGCCGCGCCGTGGGCAGCTACGACCTGGTGATCAGCAACCCCGACGGCAGCCAGTTGCGCCGCAGCGCTGCGTTCACCGTGACCACCGGCCAGGGACCCGATGTGCGTCTCAGCATCACCGGCCGGGCTGAGGTGCGCGTGGGCACGCCAGCACCGATGCAACTGGTGCTGACCAACGTGGGCACCAGCGACGCCTACTTTGCCGCGGTGCAGGTGACGGTGCCGGTGGCGTTTTCAGCCAAATTCCGGTTTGCGCAGCTGCCGCCCGCATTCCCGGGTGACAGCACCGACTACAGCCAGATCACCGGCACCACCATCAAAGACGGCTTGGCCACCACGCTGGTGTTGTTCCCGCAGGTGCCGGCCGGCCGCAGTGCGGCTTTGACGGTGGAACTGACAGCCGGCGAACTGACTGAAAGCGCGATCGAAGCCACGCTGCTACCTTCTTACCTGAGCTCGTTGGCACAAATGCAGCAGGTGTTCAGCCAGGCCGCGGCAGGACACACCGCCACGCTGCTGCAGGGGCAAGCCAAGGCGCTGGCGGCAGGCCAGGTGCGGCCGCTGTTGACTGCGTCGCAGGCCACCAAGTGCGCAGCCGACATCATCATCCTGGGGGCCGGCGCGGCCGGTGTGGCAGCCGGGCTGGGCACCGGTGTGGTGGCCGCTGCGGCCGGTGGTGTGCTGGCCGGCACGGTGGCCTCTGGCTTCGTGGCGGCGGCAGATTTCGCTGCGGGCAAACCCACATCGGTCTCTGCAACCATGGCCGATGCGGCTCAGAACGCCGCGTCGAGTCTGCTGCCCAATGTGCTGCAAAACGCACTCAATGCCTTCAACATCGTCAACGACTGCGACCCCGATGGTTCTTTCAGGCGCAACGCTTGGAACCGCATCCGCCACATCATCAAGGCGCT
>JANNMQ010000709.1:0-4572 GCA_031398045.1 Rubrivivax sp. | reverse complement strand
CTGTCCTTGGTGTCCCTCATCAGCTGCGGGCTTCGAACGGCGGGCGCGGGCACGTCACGGGGCGAGCCACGGGTTGCCGCGGACTCAACTTCAGTGGCTGCCAACCCTCCAGCGCCACGCAAGGCGGGCGCAGCGGACGGGCTGTCGGTAGCCGGCTGTGCCGACCGCGGCGACGCCACGGAGGGTGCGGCGTCGGCCAACTGAGCTTCTGCCCGCACATCCGTCTTTCGCTCAATGGGCAAAGGTGGCGCGGGCACGCTTTCGCGGGCGCGCGCCGCAGTCCCCGCCTTCGCTGACAACGCAGCGCTTGCATCACGGGCTGTGACGGGCACGGTTGAACCCGTCGACGACGCGGCCAGGTCCACAGACCTTGCGAGGTCCTTGCTCTGTGGATCAAGCGGGGTGTTGTGCAAGGGACCGGGCAAAGCCTGGGGGGGAACGCCATCGCGCCACATCAGGCTTATGAAGCCCGCCACCAGCACCGTGCCCAAAACCCCGGCGCGCGCGGGCTGCAGCAGCCCCTTCCACCACCTGCTCATCAGCCGCATCGTTGACCGCGCGTTCAACCACGGCCACACAGCCAGCAGGCCGGGCGCTGCGGCTGGCGCAGTTTTCAGCGGCGCCTGCAGCGCCCAGCGCGCCTGCTGCGCAATGCGCTGGCCCAGTTCAGCTGGCGCCACCGCGTCACGGTCGGGCGCATGCTGCAGCGCGGCCAGCAGGTGGGGGTCTCGCTCGGGCAGCCCGCTGTCGCCACTGTCTTTGCTCGGCCGCGGCTGCTTCATCGCAGGTCCCCTGCGGTGTTCAGGTAGGCCCCCATGCACTGGCGCAGCTTGCCCAGTGCATAGCGCAGGCGGCTCTTGGCAGTTTCAAAACCCAGCTGCAGCGCGGCAGCCAGTTCATCCAGCGCGAGGCCGTCTTCATGGTGCAGCAAAAACACGGTGCGCTGCGCCACGGGCAGGGTGTCCAGACAGTCCAGCAGCTTCTGCCCGGCGGCGCGCCAGTGGGCCTGGTCAGCGGGCTCGGCAGCGGCCGACGCAGCCGGCCAGGCGGCCCAGGCTTGACCCTCGGGTTGCCAGGGGTCGTTAGCGCGGTCGTTAGCGGGGTCGTCGGGCAGCACCGTTTCGCGCCCGCTCTGGCGCAGGCAGTCGATGGCGCGGTGGTGGGCCAGTGTGAACAGCCAGGTGCGAAAAGCAGCCCCTTGCGGCGACCAGCGCTCACGGTGCTGGATGACACGGGTCCAGGTGTCCTGAAACACCTCGTCGGTCTGCGCCGGACAGGCACTGCCCAGCAAGCGGCGCACAAAACGGTACAGCGGGCCTTGATGTTTTTGATACAGGCGGTCAAAGGCCTGCGCATTGCCGGCAGCAAAGGCGCGCATCAGCAGGTCGTCGTCGTCATCAGGCGGGGGTGGGTTCATCGGTGGACAAAGGGGCACAAGCTGCGGGCTGGAACGGGCGGTGACTTGTTCGGGCCATCGCTGCCGGCCACCCGTTTGCAGGCTTTTACGTGCAGAAGCGCTACACGGGGTCAAGTCTGCAGGAAGAAATTTCTTTTGTGGTTTTCAACCCCTTCTTGTTGCGCCGGCCGTACCAGCTGAATGGGGCCCGCCGGGCCTGAAACGACGAGGACACCACCATGCCCGATCTTAAAAACACACCATCGCCACCGAAGCTTGCACGGCCCCACGGTGCGGTCGCCCTGCTGCTGACGCTGCTGGCCACCGTGGCCTGTGTGAGCCAGGCGCACGACTGGCCGTCACCATCGCACACACCGCCCCTGGCCCAGCTGCCACCACCCGCGCTGGACGCCCCCAACTGGGCCGGTCTGCGGTGGGCGGGCCCGCGCAGTGGGCCGCCCGCTGCGCCCCACGCGCCAGACTGCAGGCGTGCACCGGCCTTCATGGAACTGCCAGACCCCGAACCCCGGCAACCACAGGCACGCACGCTGGCGCGCAAATGGGCACCCCGCGCTGGCGCGACCGGCGAGACCGGCGCCGCAGAGGCTGAATCAGCCGCAACACTGCTGTCCAGCCGTTCAGCCGCGGCGCCCCCCAGCCGGTCCCACAGGGCGGAAGCAGACGCCGCCACAGCGGCCTTGAATGCGGCCCCCGTGACCGCTGGCCCCGTCACCGCCGGTGTGGTGGATGACAACGCCGACTTCGGCAACTACCTGGCCTACACACGCCGCAACGCCGCTGCGCAACTACGCCCACGTGACGTGTCTGAACGCTACCTGCTCACTGTGCATGACGCCGCGGGCCGCCCCGTCAACGACGCCCAGGTCACGCTGCACGCTGCCGGCCGCGCGCAACCCCTGTGGGCGCGCACCGACGCCGGTGGCCAGGTGTGGCTGCACCCGCGCGTGGCCGGCATCACAGCGCAACTGCTGGAAGTGCAGGTGCACAAACCCGGCCCCGACGGCGCGCTGCACGGCAGCGCCATCCTGAAGCGGGGCCAGCGCGACCAACTGCAGGTGCGGCTGGACAGCGCGCTGCCGACGCAGCGGGCGCGGCTGGATCTGGTGTTTCTGGTCGACGCCACCGGCTCGATGGCCGATGAAATCCACAAGCTGCGCCGCTCCATGCAAGCCATGGCCGACCAGATTGCCGCGCTGCCCAGCCGCCCCATCACTTGCTACGCGCTGGTGGCCTACCGCGACCGGGGTGATGAATTTTTTGTGCGCGCACACGACTTCACCAACGACCTGGCGGCTTTTCAGCAGGTGCTGGGCGGCTTGCACGCGGGCGGTGGTGGCGACTACCCCGAAGCTGTGAATGAAGCGCTGCACACTGCGGTGCACCAGCTGTCGTGGCGCGGCGATGGCACCACTCGGCTGGTGGTGCTGGTGGGCGACGCACCACCGCACACGCACACGGGCGCACCCTGGCACGACGACGACATGCAAGCCGCGCTGGCGCGTGGCATCAAGCTGTTTGCGGTGGGTGCCAGTGGCCTGGACCCGCGCGGCGAAGCGGTGTGGCGCCAACTGGCGCAATACACCGGCGGGCGTTTTGTGTTTTTAACCTATGCCCGGGCCCACAACCCCGCCAGCGGCCCAGGCCGCGAGACGGTACATGACGTGGCCAACTATTCGGTGGAGACGCTGGACAAACTGGTGGTGCGCCTGGTGCGCGAAGAACTGGCGCGGCTGGCCGGGTGAAACTCAGGCCGACAGTGTGGCGGGTGCGTGGATTTCGCCGGCCAGGCTGGCCAACCGCTGCACCCCCGTATGCGGCAGCCGGCAGGCTGGCGCCCAAGGTGGCAGGCTGCTCCACACCTGGCGGCCGGCGGCCAGCGCCACCACCATCGCGTAGGACTCGCAGCCCACCACCCAGCGAGCACCATTCATCGCCTGAGCCAAGCTGGGGTGCGCGTCCAGCACCACGCCGGGGTGGCGCGCCAGCCAGGCGTCGTATTTGCCGGGTGGGTCTGACGGATGCGGACGCAGGCGCACACGCTGCTGCTGCGGTATGCCCGCCGCGCCCCGCATCTGCACAAAATAGTCCAGCGCCTGCCATTCACCGGCCACACCGCGGCCCCAGTCGCTGCGCATCGGCTCCATCACCAGCAGCACGTCACCCTGTCCGGGGTGCAGCGGCGTGATGGCTTGCACCTGTTCCTGCAGATACACAGCGGCATAACAGCGCAACTGATGCTGCGGAAAATACTGGCAGGCCAGCGTGACCGCCATCTCGTCGGTCAGCCAGAACTCGTCAGGCCATTGCTGCTGACCATGAAACACAAACCGCTGCGGGTAGTTCACCCAATGGTCGATGACGGCGGCGCTGCGCAGCTGCAGGCGCTGCGCCAGCACACGGGCATCGTGTTCCAGCGTGCTCGCCCAGCCGGTGCCGGTCAGCACCAGTTGCACACCAGCCAGGGCTTCTTCCAGGCTGCTGCACACAGGCGCAGCACCAAAACGCACCCGCCACAGCGCCAGCGCTGGCCCCTGCATCACCGCGCGCACATGCAGCCCCGGCTGCTGCAACCAAGGCAGGATGAGGTTGCACGCACCGGCGTCGTGGCACACCACGGCCACGGCGTGTGGCAGGTTGGGGTTGCGCAGCATGGGCGGGGTGATGCCTGGCACGGCTTGGGTGTGCAGCTTCAGCAAAAGCGCGCGAAGTACAAAAGATCGGTGGCCACACCCTCCACCAGCTCTTGCCGCGCGCGCACGGCTTCAGGCACAAAACCCGCCCGCTGCGCCACCGCCACCATGCCCTGGTTGCAGGCCAACATGCCGCAGGTGAGCTTGCGCATGCCGGGCTGGCTGGCCAACCAACGCGCCAGCAGGCCAAAGGCGTCAGCGCCCAGCCCCTGGCCCCACAGGCTGCGTTCACCCATCAGGATGCCGATGTCGGCCGTGCCATGGTGCATGCTGCGGTAGGCCGTCAGTGTGCCTATGGGCTGGCCGGTGCTGCGCAGGCGGGCGCTTAAATACAGGTGGGGGCTGCCTTCAAAGCCAGCCAGGTAACGCAGGCAGCTGCTCTGCGTGTGCTGCACAAAACGCTGGTTGGAAAACCGCACCACCAGCGGGTCGTTCAGCCAGTCCACATGGTGTGTGGTGATGTCG
>JANNMQ010000704.1:0-1983 GCA_031398045.1 Rubrivivax sp. | reverse complement strand
TGCACGATCTGTTCGTCGCTGTGTTTGCCCCCGGCTTTCAAGAAGGCCGGCACCGGGTCGCAGGCGCGTGCAAACACCGTGTACATCACCACTTCAGGCGGCAGCGCGGTGTCGATGTCGCCATCGCTTTGCGCCTGCACGATCCAGCCGCCCAGCGTTTCGCTGACTTGCAGCAGCCCGTCCAGGTAGTCCCTGTTGCCCATCAGTTCGGCGCGCAGACTGGAGTTTTGCGATGGCAGCACCGGCATTTCACCGGCCAGCTGCACTTCCAGCGCCCATTGCGTGAGCAGACGCACGCGGTCGAAGGCACTCAGTTCACTGCGCGCGCCCAGCTGGTCGGTCTGCGCCATCGTGCGCTGCATCAGGCGCACCATGGCGGCGGCGGCCAGCGCTTCTTTGGACGCAAAGTGTTTGTACAGGCTGGCTTTGGCAATACCCACTTCGCCAGCCACTTCGTCCACCGTCATCAGGTCAAAACCCTTGTCGGCCAGCAAGCGGTTGACGGCAACGATGATGGCGTCTTCGCGCACACGAAGCACCTGTTCCCGAAACGAAAGCTTGACCATAGCCACATTCTAGACGCCGCGGCCGCAATGTGAACGATGCGGTTGCGTTTGCGACTGAACAGTTAGAACGCTCGGGGCGCGGGTGCGTCGGTGTCAGCGAACCCTCAACCTCTTGGATGCTGTCAAAGGGCCGTTTTGCGCCGCAGCGCCAACCTGGAAACCCAGCTGGCTGCGCGCACCTTGGGTGCCGGTGGCAATTCAGGGTGCAACAGGTTCAGGCTGAAGTCCAGACCGAAAGCAGTGCCCATGTCGGCAGGGTCGTCTTCTTGAGGCCGCGGCGCAGCGCGCCAGCCAGAAAACCAGCGCTTTGATTGATCGCCCTTGTTCATGATCAGCACCCCGCCCAGAGTTCAAGCGCCTGAGTCTGGCGCGTTAGGCACGGTCGTGAGGTTTGAAAAGCGCATCTGTTGTGCCTGAGTTCACACGATAGCCGCGGTGCGTGAAACCGTGTTGTTTCACCGCTAGACTCGTGCCCCTCTTTCCGTGGGGGTGTTGCTCCAAAAAACCACAGGCCGATGTTGAACGACCGCCCCGCGAAACCCACCAGCCACCCTGCAGCTTCTAACCACATGGCGGTGGACTTCGGCACTTCCAATTCGGCAGTGGCCTTGTGCGCCCCCCGGCCTGCCGCGCTGGGGCGGGGCTCTGGCGCGGTGCACCTGGTGGAGCTGGAAACCGGCCACCCCACCATGCCCACAGCGGTGTTCTACCGCGGCGACACACCCACGCACCAGGTTGACGCCGAACGCCTGTACGGGCGTGCTGCGCTGGCCGCCTACGTGGAAGGGCTGGACGGCCGCTTGATGCGGTCGATGAAGAGCATCCTCGGGTCCAGTCTGCTGGACCAGCGCACCGACATCGGCGCCGGGCGCGCGGTGCGCTACCGCGATGTGGTCACCGTCTACCTGCAGCACCTGAAAGCGCAGGCCGAAACAGCGGCGGGCCGCCTGCTGACGCGCCTGGTGCTGGGCCGGCCGGTGTTTTTTGTCGACGACGAACCCGCGCGCGACGCTCAGGCGCAGCAAGCGCTTCTGGCGGCTGCGCAGCAGTTGGGTTTTGCCGAGGTGGTGTTTCAGTACGAACCCATTGCAGCCGCGCTGGACTATGAAATGCGCATGGCCGCAGGCGCCGCAGAACAGCTGGTGCTGGTGTCAGACATCGGTGGTGGCACGTCCGACTTCTCCGTCGTGCGCGTGGGCCCGCAGCGGCGCCACCGGGCCGAGCGGCGTGACGACGTGCTGGCCAACCACGGCGTGCATGTGGCCGGCACCGACTTTGACCGCCGTGTGGAACTGGCCGCCATCCTGCCGCTGCTGGGCTACCGCAGCCTGCGCCCGGCGCGGCCCAAGGAAACCCCGCGTGAAGTGCCCAGCGGCGTTTATTTCGACCTCGCCACCTGGCACCTGATCAACACCGT
>JANNMQ010000467.1:0-7041 GCA_031398045.1 Rubrivivax sp. | reverse complement strand
GTGCCATCACAAGGCAGCGTGGGTGCCAGCGGTGACCTGGCGCCGCTGGCACACATGACCTTGGCACTGATGGGCGAGGGCGACTTCCTGGTGGATGGCAAGCGCCAGCCCGCAGCCGCCGTGCTGCAGGCGCACCAGATCCAACCGCTGCAGCTGCAGGCCAAGGAAGGCCTGGCGCTGATCAACGGCACACAGACCAGCACCGCGCTGGCGCTGCACGCGCTGTTCAGTTTTGAGCCGGTGCTGGAATCGGCGCTGGTCATCGGCGCACTGACGGTGGACGCAGCCCGCGGCAGCGACGGGCCGTTCGACCCGCGCATCCACGCGCTGCGTGGTCAGCCGGGGCAGATCGACGTGGCGCGGTATTACCGCGCGCTGCTGCAGGGCAGCGCCATCCGCGCTTCACACACCGAAGGTGATGACCGCGTGCACGACCCGTACTGCCTGCGCTGCCAACCGCAGGTGGTGGGCGCCTGCCTGGACCAGCTGCGCCACGCCGCGCTGGTGCTGCTGCGGGAAGCCAATGCGGTCACCGACAACCCCTTGGTTTTTGCCGAGGACGGGGCCATGGTCAGTGGGGGCAACTTCCATGCGGAACCGGTTGCGCTGGCGGCTGACGCCATGGCGTGCGCCATCGCCGAGGTGGGTGCCATCGCCGAGCGCCGCATTGCGATGCTGATCGACAGTGGCGTGTCGCGCCTGCCACCGTTCCTGACGCCCAACGCCGGCCTGAACAGCGGCTTCATGATCGCGCACGTGACGGCGGCCAGCTTGGCCAGCGAAAACAAGAGCCTCGCGCACCCCGCCAGCGTCGACAGCCTGCCCACCAGCGCCAACCAGGAAGACCATGTGTCGATGGCCACCTTCGCGGCGCGGCGCCTGCAGCCGATGATCAACAACGTGGCGCACATCCTGGGCATCGAACTGCTGGCTGCGGCGCAAGGCGTGGATTTCCTGCGCCCGCTGCAGTCGTCGCAACCGCTGGAACGGGTGCATGCACGGCTGCGCCAGCCATGCCCTGCGATGATGCAAGACCGCTACCTGGCGCCCGAAATCGAAGCGTCCAGCGCACTGGTGCGCAACGGTGAACTGGCGCGCATCTTGCACACGCTGCCCGGTTTACCCAAGCTGTGGATTGCTGTTTGACATTCAACCTGACTGAGGAGCTGTGATGATGAAAAAGACTTTGGCGTTGGTGGCTGCGGCCACGCTGGCTTTGGGCGCACAGGCGCAAGACACAAAAGTGGCCATCGGCATCAGCGGGTGGACCGGTTTTGCCCCACTCACGCTGGCGCTGCAATCGGGCCTGTTTAAGAAACACGGCCTGGACGTCAGCATCAAGAAGATCCCGCAGAAAGACCGCCACCTGGCGATTGCGTCCGGTGACATCCAGTGTGCCGCCACCACGGTGGAAACCTGGGTGGTGTGGAATGCCAACGGCGTGGCCACGACGCAAATTTTCCAGCTCGACAAGAGCTACGGCGCCGACGGCATGGTGGTCAAGCCCGGCATCAACAGCATCAAGGAACTGAAGGGCAAAACCGTGGCCGCTGATGCACCCGGCACCGCGCCCTATTTCGGCCTGGCCTGGATGCTGGCCAAGAACGGCCTCAGCATCAAAGACGTGAAGGTGGTGAACCTGTCGCCACAGGCCGCTGCCAACGCGATGATTGCCGGCACCGACGGCGTCGACGCCGCGATGACCTACGAGCCCTACCTGGGCGCGGTGCGCGCCAAACCCGAGGCTGGCAAGATCATCGCCACCACGCTGGACTACCCCATGGTGATGGACACCTTCGGCTGCACACCGAAGTTCCTGGCCGAAAATCCGAAGGCGGCACAGGGCCTGGCCAATGCCTATTTCGACGCGCTGGATCTCATCAAGGCCGACCCGAAAAAGAGCTTTGAAGTGATGGGCGCCGATGTCAAACAAAGCGCCGAAGCTTTCGAGAAAAGCCAGGCTTACTTGCGCTGGCAAGACCGCGCTGCCAACCAAAAGTTTTTTGCCGGTGAACACGCGCAGTTCAGCAAAGAAGCCGCCGACCTGCTGCTGGCCGCCGGCATCATTCGGCAGATTCCCGACCTGAGCAAGCTGGCCGACGCCCGTTTCATCAAGTGACGTGATGCGGCCGCTGACCCCCGTGGCGCCCGGCACCCGTGTGGTGCTGGGCATCAGCTTCTTCGTGCTGTTTGTGGCTGTGTGGGCGGCGGCCACCTTTGGCGGATTTGTCAGCAAAACCTTCCTGGCCGACCCGCTGCAGATGGTGAACAGCGGCTACACGCTGCTGACTGAAATGGGGTTTGCGCATGACATCGGCATGACCGTGTGGCGCGTGTTGGGCGGGTTCTTGATTGCTGCTGCACTGGCGCTGCCGCTGGGCGTGTTGATGGGCGCTTACAAGCCCATCGAAGCCTTCTTCGAGCCCTTCGTCAGCTTTGCGCGTTATCTGCCGGCCAGTGCCTTTATCCCGCTGCTGATCTTGTGGGTGGGCATCGGCGAAGCACAGAAGCTCTCGGTCATTTTCATCGGCAGCTTCTTTCAACTGGTGCTGATGATTGCGGTCACCGTGGGCAACACGCGGCGCGACCTGGTGGAAGCGGCCTACACGCTGGGCAGCAGCGACGCCAGCCTGGTCAAGCGGGTGCTGATACCGGGCGCCGCACCCGAGATTGCCGAGACGCTGCGCATGGTGCTGGGCTGGGCCTGGACCTATGTGATCGTGGCCGAGCTCATCGGTGCTTCCAGCGGCATTGGCCACATGATCACCGACAGCCAGGCGCTGCTGGCCACCGACCAGATCATCTTCGGCATCATCGTCATCGGCCTCATCGGGCTGGTCAGTGACCTGTTGTTCAAATGGGCCAACCGGCGCCTGTTCCCTTGGGCACAACTGGGCCGGTAGGACAAACAAACGATGAGCAGCCATCCCTTTTTGCAAGTGCGTGGTGTTGAGCGCCGCTTCGACACCACGCTGGCCTTGCAAGCCACCGACCTGGACGTGGCGGAAAACGACTTCGTCACCATTCTGGGCCCCAGCGGCTGTGGCAAGAGCACGCTGCTGCGCATCGTGGCCGGGCTGGACGTGCAGACCGCGGGCGAGGTGTTGCTGGAAGGACGCCGCATCAAAGGCCCCGGCGCCGACCGCGGCATGGTGTTCCAGAGCTACACGCTGTTCCCGTGGCTGACCGTGCTGGACAACGTGTGTTTTGGCCTGCGTGAACGCGGTCTGCCGCGCAGCCAGCAGTTGGACATCGCACACGACTTCCTGGCCAAGGTGGGCTTGAAGGGCTTTGGCAACCATTACCCCAAGCAGTTGTCGGGCGGCATGCAGCAGCGCACCGCGCTGGCCCGCGCGCTGGCCAACAACCCGCGCATGCTGCTGATGGACGAACCCTTCGGCGCGCTGGACCACCAGACCCGCGAACTGATGCAAGAACTGCTGCTGGGCATCTGGCAAAGCGAAAGGGTCAGCGAACGCAAGACGGTGCTGTTTGTCACCCACGACATCGATGAGGCCATTTTCATGGGCACGCGCGTGGTGGTGATGAGCGCACGCCCGGGGCGCATCAAACTGGACCATGTGGTGCCGCTGGCGCACCCGCGCCACTACTCGGTCAAGACAACACCGTCATTCAGCAGTTTGAAGGCTGAACTGACAGAGGCTGTGCGCGTGGAAGTGCTGGCCGCGCAGGCTGCTTTATCCTGAAGCCCTTCCCGGCGGTCAGGGCTGGCCGCCGCCAACACAGCACGGTGCACTTCCATGGTTTCACCTCCATTGCCCAGGCTGCCAGGCCAAGAAGGCCGCAACAACCTGGGCCACAACGTGGTCCGCAACCTGGGCCACAACAGGCCCATCGCCGCGTCGTTGTCGCTGCCGCGCGCGCACGTGGATTTGATCGAACAGTCGCACCAGCGCTGCGCCGCCTTGGGCCTGTTGCGCATTGAAAGACCTGACTTTGCACCACTGGGTCGTGCTGACCTGGCCCAAGTGCGTGAACGCAACCAGCGCCTGCACTGCCACGCCGCGCCGGTGATGGAAATGTTGTTCGAGCAGATTGCCGGCACACAAAGCATGGTGGTGCTGTGTGATGCGTCAGGCACCATCATCCATTCCATCGGCGATGACGACTTTTTGTCGCGTGCGTCCAAGGTGGCGCTGCAGCCTGGTGTGAACTGGGCCGAGCAGAGCAAAGGCACCAACGCCATCGGCACCGCGCTGATCGAAGAGGTGCCCACGCTGGTGCATGCCGACGAGCACTACCAGCATGCCAATCACTTTCTCACCTGTTCGGCGGCGCCCATCCTGGACCCGCGCGGCAACATCCTGGGCGCGCTGGACGTCACGGCCGACCACCGCAGTTACCACCAGCACACCATGGGGCTGGTGCGCATGTCGGCGCGCATGATAGAAAACCACTGGCTCAGCGACGACTACCGCGACGTGATGCGGCTGCATTTCCACAGCCGTCCTGAATGTATCGGCACGCTGATGGAGGGCATCCTGGCCGTGTCACCTGACGGTCGCATCACCGGGGCCAACCGCGGTGCGCTGGAGCAGCTGGGTCTGTCGGCGGCGGCCTTGCGCATGCAGAGCTTGGCGTCGCTTTTCAGCACCACGGTGGCTGAGTTGGTGGACCGTTTTCGCTCACCTCTGGCCACGCCCTTGCTTGTACGAACCGGCAGCGACCTGCCGGTTTACGTGCAGGCGCGGTTCAATGGGCCGGTGTGGCGCGACCCTGCGGGCGGCAGACCTGCGGGCGCTGTGGTGGGCAGCGCCGCTGAGCAGCCGGTGGAAGCTGTGGGCGCAGAGTTCAAGCAGTTGCCGCCTGGCCCAGCGCTGCGGCCCGCAGCAGCGGTGCGCGATGCTGGTTCAGCCCCAGGCTTGGGGCACCTGCAAACGGGTGATGTGCAGATCAATGCGCTGGTTGGCAAAGTGCGCCGGGTGTTGGACCGTGACATTCCGATGCTGCTGATGGGTGACTCCGGCACCGGCAAACGAATGTTGGCGCGGGCCATTCATCAAGACTCCAGCCGCAGCCGGCAGCCTTTTGTGGCTGTGAATTGCGCCGCCATTTCGCCGGCGTCGCTCGAAGCTGAACTGCTGGGCTTTGACGAAGGTGCCATCAGCGGTGGGCGTCGTGGTGGCGCGGTGGGCAAAATCTTGCAAGCCCACGGCGGCACGCTGTACCTGGCTGAAGTGGGCGAACTGCCCTTGCAGTTGCAGACGCAGCTGTTGCGGGTGCTGCTAGAACGTCAGGTCACGCCGCTGGGCAGCGGGCGGTCGGTGCCGGTGGACGTGTCGCTGATCTGTGCCAGCCAGCGCAACCTGCGTGAACGGATCGACGTGCGCGCTTTTCGTGAAGACCTGTACTACCGCCTCAACGGCCTGGCGGTGAAGCTGCCGGCGCTGCGTGAACGCAGCGACCTGACCACGCTGGTGCGGCGCATCCTGGACGACCAGGGCATCGGCCGCCACCTGCAGCTGTCGCCCCAGGTGCTGCAGCTGTTTGCCCACTACCACTGGCCAGGCAACGTGCGCCAGTTGTACAACGCGCTGCGTGCTGCCGCGGTGGTGGCCGGGCAAGCGCGCGTGATAGACCGCCTACACCTGCCTGACGATTTTCTGGAAGACGCCACACGCTGCCTGAACCAACAGCAGGCGCAGCTGCCGGGGGGCACTGCACCGGGCACGGACGGCGGCGGCTCGCTGGCGGCCCTGGAGTTGCAGTCCATACGCGCCGCAGTGGCTGCTGCTGGCGGCAACATCTCTGCAGCGGCCCAACGCCTGGGCGTCAGCCGTAACACCATTTATCGCCGCCTGCGATCATCGCGGGAAGTCGGGGCCTGAACCAGGCCCCGGGCTTCAGCCCCTGCAGAAGCGCAGCAAGCGCCCACGGTAAGGCGCCCCTTCGGCCACCGCGGGGTGGTTGATGAGGGATTGAGTCAGGGCATAGCCCAAGCCCTGCAGGTGACGCGTGAAGGCCGGGCGGTTGGCGCGCCCAGGGTCCACGATCCACACCTCGCCGGCTTCGGTGCCGTGGCGGCCGATGAAGGCAGCCAATGCGGCGCTGCCGTCGCGGTCGTACAGCACGTCGCTGCCGATGATGAGTTCGTAGCGCTGGGTGATGTTTTGATCGGCGCCCTGGGCCGGGGCGCGTGCGCCGTCCCATTCGGCATGCCGGTATTTCATCGGCGGCAAACCGTTCAACAGCAGGTTGGCAGCCAGAAACGGTGCGGCCAGGGGGTGACAGTCGCTGGCGGTGATGTCGGCACCGCGCCGGTGGGCCACCAGGCTGGCCAGGCCCAGGCCACAACCCACTTCCAGAATGCGCTGGCCGGCTCGCAGCACGTGCGCTGCCAGCAACGCGGCCAGGTGGGCACCCGATGGCCACAGCTGGCCGAACAAGGGCCAAGTGGCCGACGAGATGCCCAGGGCGCTTGCCCTGCCTGTGGGGTCGCTGTACTGCTGCTTGTTCAACAGCATCCGCATGCGCAGGTCGGCAACGCCGCGCACGGCCACGTTCAACTCTCGGGTCTGAAAACCGGCCGGCATGGAGGGGACGACATCAACGCCACGCTGAACGACAAACAGCGCGGCTCAAGCAGCCCGCGCGCTGTGCAAGGTCGTGCCGCAGCGTGCGCCCTAGGGCGCAGCTTGCGGCCCGCGATCAGCCGTTGGCTCAGTTCTTGATGCCACCTTTGTCTTGGTCTTTGATCGAACGTTGGCCCGTTTCGGTCTCGCCTGCCTTGCGAGCGCGAACACCTTCAGCGCGCACTTCGGCGCGGGTCTTGGTCGAAGCTTGGGGGGTGGCCGGTTTGCTGCCCTGCGCGCGGGTGCTCTTTTCGCCACTGGGCAAGGTTCCATCGGCGCGCGCCGTCTTGGCCTGTGCTTTCACTGCTTCGCGGCTGTTCTGCGAGGCCATGGGTTTGGCGCCCTTGTCCTGGTTGGGCACGCTCAACTCACCGGTGGCCTTGGTATCGCTCGGTGCGGTGGTGGTGGTTTGTGCCTGCACGGCGGTCAGCGCGATCAGGGACGCCGC
>JANNMQ010000674.1:0-1620 GCA_031398045.1 Rubrivivax sp. | reverse complement strand
GCCGCAGGCCAGTGGCACCAGCGGGTCGGCGTTGCCGTGGAGCACGAGCGTCGGCAGGGTGACTGCGGCCAGCGCCTCGCGCCGGCTCCCCGAGGCCATGATCGCCATGAGCTGGCGCGCCACGCCGGCCGGGTTCAGGCCGCGGGCGAAGTTCTGGGTCGCCCGCACCCGGTCGCGCGCGTCGTCGAGCGGGAAGCCTGGACCGCGCAGGACCTGCCAGGTCTGGACGTAGCTGTCGAGGTAGCCGGCCAGGTCGCCCGGCGTCGGCTTGAAGATCACCCCGAGCGCCGCGGGCGTGGGCGGCGGCAGGTCGGGCGCGCCGGTGGTGGCCATGATCGAGGTCAACGTACGCAGCCGCGTGGGATGGTGGATCGCGAGCATCTGCGCAATCGCGCCGCCCATCGATGCGCCGACGACGTGGGCGCTGGCGATCCCGAGCGTATCGAGGAGGCCGATCACGTCGGCCGCCATGTCGCTCAGCAAGTAGGGCGCACTGACTGGCTTGCCTTGCATCGCGGCGGCAAAGGCGGCTGCGATGTCGGGCACGCCGGCTGCGTTGAAACGGGTCGACAGGCCGACGTCGCGGTTGTCGAAGCGGACCACATAGAGCCCGCGGTTGGCGAGTGCGGCGCAGAACTCGTCGTCCCAGGCCGTCATCTGCGCCGCCAGGCCCATGATGAGCACCAGCGGCGGCGCTTGCGGGTCACCGAAGGTGTCGTGGCAGAGATCGATGCCGTTGGCCCGGGCAAAGGCTGGCGCGGTGCGCTGGTCCGGATTCATGCTTGCTCCTCTCGGGCTTGCGGCAGCGGCCCATGCAGGCACCGAGTGTCGCTCGCCGGGAACCGCACGCGCAGTCTCCAAGGCGTCACACGAGAAGTGCCCCCAAAGACGCGCCCACGAAAAAGCGCCCACGAAAAAGCGCCCCGCAGGGCGCTTCATCGGCCGCGGAGCCGGGGCAGCAGGGCCGTTCTCAGTTCGCGAACTTGTAGTCGGTCTTGGCCTTGGACCTTATGTCGTCGCGGAACTGCGCCATCTTCTGCTGCATCAGGCGCTGCTGGATCTGCGGCTTGACTTCTTCGAGCGGCGGGAACTGCGCTTCGCGCACATCGACCACCTTGATGATGTGGTAGCCGAACTGCGACTTCACCGCCACCTCGGTCATCTCGCCCTTCTTCAGCTTGACCATCGCCTGCGAGAACTCGGGCACGTAGGAGCCCGCGTTGGCCCAGTCGAGGTCGCCGCCTTTTTCGCCCGATCCCGGGTCCTTCGAATTCTTCTTCGCCAGGTCCTCGAAGCTACCGCCGGCCTTGATCTGCACGATCAGCGCCTTGGCCTGGTCTTCGGTCTCGACCAGGATGTGGCTGGCGCGGTACTCGCTGCCGCTGGACTGGGCCTTGAACTTGTCGTACTCGGCCTTGATGTCGGCGTCGGTGACCGGGTTCTTCTTCTGGTACTCGGTGAACAGCTCGCGGATCATGATGCTCTGCCGGGCGAGCTCCATCTGCGCCTTGTACTGCGCCGAGCCGGCCAGGCCTTGCCGTTCGGCCGCCGATGATTTCGCCGTAGCCTTCGGGCGCAAGCAAATCTGCGCCGAGAGCTAGTTCCGGGCGCAGCTTATCG
>JANNMQ010000671.1:0-1730 GCA_031398045.1 Rubrivivax sp. | reverse complement strand
GGCTCGATCTGGTATCCGCCGCCCTACACCTAAGGCTTCGCCGCGGCGCCGATCTACAACCTCTACGTCGGCTACACCTACGGCTTCGACGTGGGCCTGGCCACTGCCGCCTTCTGGGGCTGGGGCGGTGCGTACTACGGCGGCTACTGGGGCGGGGGCTACTACCACCCGGCCTACTGGGGCGGCTACGGCTGCTGCGCGTCGGCCAGCGCCAACGTCTACGGGCACTGGGGCAACACCGCCTACTCGGGCACACCCTCGTGGTAAGCCGGCGGCGGCGTGGCCGGCACCCGTGCCAGCGGCACCTATGCCAATGCGCGCACCGGCACCAGCGGCAGCTATGCGGCGGGCAAGCAATACAACGCCTGGACCGGCAACGCCTCGCGTGCCTACGACCGCACCGTCAACACGCCGGCGGGCGGCTCGGGCAATGTGGCGCGCGGCTCGAACTACAACACCTATACCGGGCAGCGTTCGTACGGATCGAGTTCGTCGTTCACCGTCGCAGGCGGCGGCTCGGTCGATCGCACGGCTGCCGCCACCGCGGGGCCGCAAGGCGCGGCACGCGCCGCACAGACCACGACCTACAACGCCAAGACCGGCCAGACCCACACCTGGGGGAGTGCGAGCCCGGGCAGCAACGACCACTTCGCCGACAGCAGCGGCAACGTGGCACGCAGCGACGGCAGCGGCGGCTGGCAGCAGCATTCCACGAGCGGTTGGGGCAGCGCCTCGGGCGACAGCTCGTGGGCGGACGGCCAATCGCAGGCGCGCAGCGCAGGCGACGACCGGGCCAGCGCCTTCAGCGATGCCTCGCGCAGCGGCGGCGGCCTGTTCGGAGGGGGTGGCGTGTTCGGCGGAAGCGCCGACCGTTTCGGCGGTGGCGACCGATTCAGCGGTGGCGGTTTCAGCGGCGGCGGATTCGGCGGGCGCTTTGGCGGCGGCGGTTTTGGCGGTGGCGGGTTCAGGGGCGGTGGCGGCTTTCGCCGCTGAAGGCCCGATCGGGAGTTTCGACTTGCCCATATCCCCAAGCCTGGCGCGCGACGAAGGGCAATTCGCCGAGGTCAATACGCCCACGGCCGTGCTGCAAAACGAACCGTGGCCGCTTGAGGCGTCTGCGTACGCGCGCCAACTGAACCAAAGGCCAGTTCCCGGGCCGCTGCCCCACGGCTAACCTGAGCGAGACAGTTCCGCACATGTTGTGCGCCCATGTTGCACAAGAGGTTGGCGGTGTTGCCCCGCCGCTCGCAGGCAAGTGGAGAAGCGGCGTATCAAAGACAGAAGGAGACAGGCCATGTTTGCATGCAAAGCGACCCGCACCCTGCTGGCCATGGTGGGCGGCGCGCTGGCACTGCTGTGGACGAGCGTTCCCGCGCTCGCGCAGGCGCCGGCCAAGAAGCCGAACATCCTGGTCATCTGGGGCGACGACATCGGCATCCACAACATCAGCGCCTACAACCTGGGCGTGATGGGCTATCGCACGCCGGGCATCGACCGCATAGCCAAGGAAGGCGCGCTGTTCACCGACGCCTACGCGCAGCAAAGCTGCACCGCGGGGCGCGCGTCGTTCATCCTCGGCCAGCACCCCTTCCGCACTGGGCTGCTGACCATCGGCATGCCGGGTTCGCCGCAAGGCATCCCGGCGTGGTCGCCGACCATCGCCACGCTGCTCAAGCAGCAGGGTTATGCCACCGGCCAGTTCGGCAAGAACCACCTCGGCGACCGCGACA
>JANNMQ010000578.1:0-3041 GCA_031398045.1 Rubrivivax sp. | reverse complement strand
GCTTGAAAACCGCCGCCGGGCCCCAACTCACCGTGGAACTGCACATACAGTGCAAACAGCAGGATGAACGGAATCAGCAACTTGGCCACGACACGCAAGACCAGGTCAGCACGCATGTCAGATCCCCTCAGCTTTTGTCTGCAGCGCTGCGCATGCGGCGGCGGCGCAGCAATGCCACGACGCCGGCGCCAGCAGTGAACACCACGGTGGTTTCACCCAAGGTGTCGTAGCCGCGGTAACTGGCCAGCACGGCTGTCACCACGTTGGGTACGCCGGTTTCTTTCAGCACGTCGTTCAAGTAGCGCGGCGCGACGTGGGTGTTGATCGGCGACGTGGTGTCAGAAAAGCCCGGCAGCCCCAGCGTCCCGTACACCAGCAGCCCACCCACGGCCAACGACAGCAGCAGCGGCAGCCACGGTTGGTGCACAGGTTGCGCTTCTTCGCTTTTGCTCAGGTACAGCGCCGCCAGCAGCAGCACGGTGGAGATGCCGGCACCCACCGACGCTTCGGTCATGGCCACATCCACGGCGTCCATGGCCACCAGCACGGTGGCCATCAAAAAGCTGTAGATGCCGCCCAGGATGACCACACCCACCAGGTTGCGGCTGCGCACCAGCACGATGACCACCACGGCCATCAGCACCAGCAGGGTGTTGATGATCAGGGTTTCGATGGTGGGTTCTCCGGCGGTGTGGCATCAGCCGCGAGCAGCGGCTTCAGGCCTCGATGCAAGGCAGCACGCACCAGTGCATGGGTGGCCGTGGGGCTGGCAAACAAGAGCAGCAGCATGATCATCACCAGCTTGACGGCCACCAGCGTGAAGCCCGCCTGCAGAAGCAGGCCCAGCAGGATGAGTGCCGCGCCCAGGGTGTCAACCAGGCTGGCCGCATGCACGCGGGTGTAGAAGTCCGGCATGCGCAGCAGACCGATGGCGCCGGTGACGCAGAAGAAACTGCCGCCCAGCAGGCACAGCCAGCTCAAGGCATCGATAACCATAACCATCATGGCGCAGGTCCCGTTTCTGGCGCCTGGCCACTGCTGCCCAGGTCGCCCCGGCGCACGTACTTCAACACCGCTACCGTGCCGATGACGTTGAGCAAACCGTAGGTGATGGCGAGGTCAAGGAATTCTGGCCGACCGGTCAAGAAGCCGATCACCGACAGCAACAGCATGGCCACCGTGCCCACGGTGTTGGCGCATTGGGCGCGGTCGAAAACAGTGGGGCCCAGGGCCGTGCGCACGATGGTCAAAGCCAGGGTGACCAGCAGCGCGAGGGCGGCGACGGCGAACATCATGCGGACACTCCGCTGCGCTCTTCGCAACGCGTGACACGGGCGTCCATCTCGCTGTCCACGGTGCCCAGCGCGCTGTCGCGAGTGAGCCCGTGCACCAAAAAGCGGTCGGCCTCAGCCTCCACTGCAATCGTGCCTGGCGTCAGGGTGATGGAGTTTGCGTGCACCACCAGACCGACAGCGGTGCGCTGGCTGGGCTTGAAGCTGATCATCGTGGGGCTGATCGGCAACTGCGGGTGCAACACGATGCGGGTCACTTGCCAGCTGGACTTGACGATCTCTTTCATCAACCAGGCCCAGTAGCCCAGGATGCGCCAACCCAGTTGTATCGGGTGACCCTCTTGGTCCATCACTGCCATGCGGCGCGCAAACAGCACCACGGCCACTGCGCAACCCAGGCCCGCCGCCATCAGAAACGGCGTGAAGAAGCCCGACAACAGCAGCCAAAAAACATAGAGAAAAACAACGGCACTCAGAGACAGCAGCATGGTTGCGAATTCAAGCGCGGGGCTACGGGTGAACGACAAAAATTGTAGAGGCGGGCGGTTGACGGCAGGCCAAATCCGTAACGCGCAGGCGCTTAGGATAGACGCAGATTTCAGAAGGGTTAACCATGATTCCCATGCAAGTTTTGGTCGCTCGCGCCGTATTCCCAGAGGTGATCAGTCGTTTGCAACAGCACTTCCGTGTGGACGCCAACCCCGACGACACCATCTTCAGCAAGGCGCAGCTCATCCAGCGCCTGCAAGGCAAGGCCGGTGTTTTCACCACCGGCAGCGAACGCATCGATGCCGAAGTGCTGGCCGCCTGCCCGCAGCTGCGTGTGGTGGCCAACATGGCGGTGGGCTACAACAATTTCGACGTCAAAGCCTGTACGGCGGCTGGTGTGCTGGCCACCAACACGCCCGACGTGCTGACAGAAACCACGGCCGATTTCGGCTTTGCGCTGATGATGGCTGCCGCCCGCCGCATGGCCGAGAGTGAACACTTCTTGCGCCGCGGCGAATGGACGAAGTGGGCCTACAACATGTTCACCGGCAGCGATGTGCATGGCGCCACGCTGGGCATTCTGGGCATGGGCCGCATCGGCCAAGGCATCGCGCGGCGTGGTGCTTTGGGATTTGGCATGCGGGTGATCTATCACAACCGCAGCCGCCTGAGCCCCGAGCAAGAAGCGCCCATTGTCGCGTGTTACGTCGACAAGGCCACGCTGCTGCGCGAAGCCGACCACCTGGTGCTGGTGCTGCCGTATTCGGCCAGCAGCCACCACAGCATTGGCGCCGCCGAATTGGCACTGATGAAACCCACCGCCACGCTGACCAACGTGGCCCGTGGCGGCATCGTCGACGACGCCGCACTGGCGGGTGCGCTGCGCGAAGGCCGCATCGCAGCCGCTGCGCTGGACGGGTTTGAAGGCGAGCCTGCCGTGCACCCCGACCTGCTGACCGTGCCCAACGTGGTGCTCACGCCGCACATCGCCAGTGCCACCGTGGCCACGCGGCGCGCCATGGCCGAGCTGGCCGCCGACAACCTGATCGCGGCGTTGACCGGTGCTGCGGTGCCCACGCAGAAATCCTCTATCATTTAGGTGAAGACCGTGAAAATTATTTCAATGCGGTGTCAACGCCTGTCATTCAATCCTCCAATTTTGTTTTCAAAGACTTAAATGTCTTCCGCGATATGCTCAAGAATGAGTTGACGGGGCGCATATATTCGCGTGGGAACAACCCGACTGTAGAGATTTTAAGA
>JANNMQ010000553.1:0-8386 GCA_031398045.1 Rubrivivax sp. | reverse complement strand
GCAGCGCGTCGATGATGTCCCAGCCCAGCTGCACCGGGTTCACCATGGCGCCATTGGTCATGACGATGATGTCCAGGCCATGCGCCGGCACGGTGACCATCTGCGAGCCCACCCCGGTAAGACCACCGCCGTGGTGAATGACTTCGACGCCACGGTTCAGGTGGCGGTTCAAGCCGCAGGCGTAGGGCGTGACCTGCCCGTTGTGGAGTGTGGCCACGGTCAGCATCTGCTGCCACGTCGCTTCGCTGCCGACGGTCCGCACCGGGCCGCGCAGGTGCGCCATCCAGCGCAGCATGTCGTCCACGGTGGTGACGATGGCGCCGGCGCCGCGGTTGTCGTCGATGGGCGTGATGCCACGCTGCCAGCTGCCGTCGGGCCCCATCGCGTGGAAGGTGGCGATGCCGGGCACCAGCTTCATGTCGTTGGGCACCGACTCGGTGTCGACCATGCCCAGCGGCTTGAAGATGCGCTCCAGCATGAACTGCTCGAAGCTCTTGCCGCTGGCGCGGGCGATGGCCTCGGACAGGAGTTCGTAGCCACCGTTGTTGTAGAGCTGGCTGTCGCCCGGCGCAAAGTTCACGTCGGTCTGGCGGAACTGCATCGCCAGGCCCCAGCCCTTGTCGAGCTTGGCCACGCCGCTGACGTAGGCCATGTCCATGAAGCAGCGGTAGCCGCTGGTGTGCGTCATGAACTGGCGCAGCGTGGGCATGCCTTGCAAGGCCGGCAGCTCGGGCAGGATCTTGCTGGCCGGGGCGTCCAGGTCCAGCTTGCCTTCTTCGGCCAGCAGAAACGCGGCCAGGCAGGTGAAGTGCTTGGTGATGGACGCCAGCCGCATGTGCGTGCGCGGCGTGTTGACCACGCCGTGCTCGATGCTGGCCAGGCCGAAGCCGCGGCGGTAGAGGACCTGGCCATGTTGTGCCACGCCCACCACCAGACCCGGTGAGTCGCCTCGGTTGACGGCCTGGAAGATGGCATCGAGTGCTTGCTGCGGCGTTTTCATGTCGGCCGGCTCAGGGGCCTGGCCTTGCGGGGTAGTCAAGTGGATCTCTCCTCGTCAATCTTTTGGGCTGCCAGGGCTGTCTTTTCGTAGCGCTTCTCGCCCAGGTAGAACAGCAGTGCGGCCAAGCACAGCGAAGGCACGGCCACCAAGGCAGAAGAAAAAATCAGTCCGTTGGACAAGTGCTTGAACTGGTCAGACACCAGGCCGGCTACAGGCGGCGCTGCGGCAGCTGCGCTGGCGGTGATGACCGTCATGATCGACGTCACACGGGCCCGCAAGTGGCCTGGCGCCAGGGTCTGAACCACGGTGGGCGCCAGCATGGTGGCCGTGGTGATCAGTGCAAGGTAGATAGCCTGAATGCCATACATGTGCTCGACCCGGGTGGCAAACACCATGGCCGTGAAACTGGCCGCCAATACCAGCGAGGACAGCACCAGCACCCGCATGTTCAGCCTAGGGCCCATCGTCGGGCCGAAGCGGCGGACGACCCAGATGCTCAGCCCAAACCCAACGGCGGTTGCCGAGATTCCGATGATGCCCAGCACGGCACCCAGTTGCTGCGGCGTCTGGCCATAGACCCGCTGGTAGATCACAGCCAGCCAGGTGCCCACAGCCGAATTCCCGAAGACCACCAGGCCCATCGCCCCGAAGAAGCAAGCAAAGGCCTGCCAGTGTTGCTTGAAGTACGGCAGGAAGGGTGCAGACGCCACTGGCGCAGCCGTGGGTCTGGTGGCCGGGTTGGGCACTTCTGGCCCTGAACGACGCCGGATCACGATCGACGCGATGAACATCACCATCAGCGGTGCCGGCGCTGCCACTGCGAACATGGCCAACCGCCAGCTGTCGATGCCCTGCCACGCCAGCGGCAAGATGCCGCGAGCGGCATCCACGTTGCCGACGATCTGGCCCGTCAGCACCAGCGCCAAGCCCCCGGTGACGGTGGACGCCAAGGCATAGATCGAGTTGGCGGCCTGGCGCTTCTTTTCGGGAAAGAGGTCGGGGATTAGCGCGTAGACGATGGGCACCAGGCCGGCCTCACCCGCACCCACCAACGCGCTGGCCAGCAACAACTGCTCGTAGGTCTGGGCAAGACCTGATGCGACGACCGCCGCACTCCAGAACAGGACCGACCCCGCCAATACGGCGCGGCGGTCAAAGCGGTCGGCCAACCAACCCAGTGGGTAGCTCGCAAGTGCAGCGAAGATGGCCACGCCCGTGCCTTGCAGGAAGCCCAACTGCAGGTCGGTGAGGTTGAACTCCTTGCGGATGACCTCGGCCTGCAGGACCAGTACACCCCGGTCGATGAAGGCGAAGAGCGTGACCAGCGTCAGCACGCCCAGCGCGTACCAGGCTGACGTCGTCGACGCCGCCGCAGGCGCCTGAGGGGGCAGTGCCACAGCCGCTGAATGGGGTTCGGTCATCTCGGCTCTAGCGGGCTGCGACAAGCGTCAGAACGACGCCGACAGGTTGACGCCGATGGTGCGTGGTTCGATCACCCGCACATAGGTGCGGCCACCCAAAGCGGCCTCCGACGTGTAGGCGCCGTACTGCCCGCGCTTGTCGGTCAAGTTGCGGACGAAGAAGCCCAGGCCATAACCCTTGAAGTCCACACCACCGATCAGGTCAAACTGGGCAAAGGCGGGCATCACGTAGTTCGGGTTGCTGACACCGCCTGGGAAGCTGGAGTTCCGGTCGCCCTGGTAGCTGATGTTCAGCCCCGCAAAGGCAGGGTTGCGGACCAGGTCGAAGCTATAGCGCGACGTGAGCGTGGCGGCGAACTTCGGCGAGTAAGGCAGCCGGTCGCCGGCCTTAGCCTGCAGGCCAGGAGAGTCCGTCAGCAGCTTGGGGTCGAGCAATGACAAGGCCAGGCCCAATGCGAGGCTTGTGGCTGGCGAGAAGGAGCCGGAAGCCTCCAGCCCACGGACCCGTGCCTTGCCCAGGTTGGATGTGAATCCGACGCCGTTGACCGAGGTGGTCTGCTGCAGGTCCTTCCATTCGGTGTCGAAGGCTACGATCTCGAACGTGGCCCGGCTGTCGGGGAAGTTGGCCTTGTAGCCGGCTTCGTAACTCCATACCTTGTCGGTGCCGTAGCTGGGCTGCGCGCCAGGCAGCGTATTGCCCGAGATCGGATCCACGGCGCCGAAGTTCGCACCGCCCGCACGGTAGCCGCTGGCTGCGCGAACGTAGACATTGCTCTGCGGTGTCAGGCGGTACTTCGCGGTCAGCAGATAGGTCTTGGGGGTCTCGCTGAAATTGAGCGTGCGGTCGGGTTGTTTGCCGCCATTGAAAAGCCCATCCTGCTGAACCGTGTCGGCTTGCTTGTAGCGGGCCGCGCGCAAGCCGGCCGTGACCGCGAATGCCGGTGTCAGGTTCCAGGTGGCATTGCCATAGACAGCCGATTCCTTGTAGTCCCGCAGACCGCCAGAGATGTCCAGCGCGCCAGGGAACGGACCACCGGCATTGGTGCCCGTGGTCACCGAGGTCTGCGCGAAATCGACACGGTCGAAGAAGGCACCTACCAGCCACTCGACGGCACCGGCCTGCTGCGAGACGAGTCTGAACTCCTGCGTCGTCTTGTCGTTATCGGATTTCACGGCGATGGCTGCGGTCTGGATGCCAAACGGGAACAACGCGAAGATCGAACTGAAGTCGGTGGTGCTGGTGTCCTTGGCCTTCTGCTTGGAGGTGATGGAACTCAATCGCGCCCACTTCAGGTCGTACTCGACAGTGGCCGTGTAGAGCTGCCGCTCGCCCTTGCGCGGTTCGGCCAGTTGCAGGTCCGGAAACACGAGGTCACCGGCGACTGGCTGGCGCGTCTGCGGGTTGACGACGATCTTGTCGCCACCGTCGCTGTTGCGTGTCTGTGTCAGCGCCGACAGCTTGATCGACAGGTCGCGGCTGGGCGTGACGAGCAGGCTGATGCGGGCGCCGTTGCTGTCCTTGCGGTTGACGCGGTCCTTGGCTGCTGGGCCTGTCGCATCGACGTAGCCGCCTTCGCGGGTGTCGAACGCAGCGACGCGGAAGGCTGCGACGTCCTTGGACAGCGGCACGTTCAGCATGCCGTTGACCGTGGTGTTCAAACTCCCCTTGCTGGTCTGGGACAAGCCCAGGCCGACCCGACCCGAGAAGCCGTAGGTGTCGGGATCGCTGGTGACGAATTTGACGATGCCGCCCATGGCTGAAGACCCATACAAGGTGCCTTGGGGCCCGCGCAGCAGCTCGAAGCGCCGCAGGTCCAGCAGGTTGACGTCGAACGATGTTCCCAGGCCCAGCGGGGTGTCGTCGACATAGACGGTCGTCGGGGAATTTTCCGCGCCGATCGTCAGCCCTCGGATGACGATGCTGCCGGCGTTGTCGCCGCCACCGGAGTTCTGCTGAACCACGCCAGCCACACCCACGAGGTAGTCGTTCAGCGACTTGGCGCCTGCCTCCTGCAGCCGCTCAGCGGGGATGGAGGTCACCGACAACGGCACTTCACGAATGAGCTCGCGGCGGCGGGTGGCTGAGATCGTCACGGTCTCCAGTGACGTCGCGCTGTCCTCGGCCTTTTTGTCCGCTGCACCCGTGGACGGCGCCGGTTGCGCGTAGGCGCTGCCGATGGCCGCTGCGAGCAGGCTCAGTGCCCACCAAGGGGTCAACCGGTTCGCCTTCGCGGCATGCGGATTCAAGTGGAGACGGGTGCAACTTGGGTGGTGTGCCATCAGGTGTCCTCGTTGGTTTGAGCGGTGGATCGAGCGCAGGCGCAAGCGACCAGTCACGCCATGCTCGAAGGCTAGGTGACAGCACCCTGAATTGATTTCGGCACGTCACCGAAAACTTATGCGATCGTCCCGGCTGTGCCGCTACTGGGCGGCGTTCGCGGGTTTGCCCTAGCGTCGCGGGGCCGGGCGGCGTGTGTCGTGGCCCATCTCGGCTTCGACAGCGCCGATGGAAACGTGCACCGCGCCCCGATGACGGCGGTACTCCCTCGGGGACATGCCCATGTGGCCAGAGAACGCGGCCGCGAAGTTGCTCTGGTGGGCGTAGCCGACGCGGTCAGCCACCTCGGCCATGCTGAGCTTGGCCTCCAGCAGCAGTTGCTGCGCTTCGCGCATGCGCCGCTCCAGGCAGTATTCGGCCATGGTGATGCCGAAGGCCGACTTGAACGAGGCCTTCAGCTTGTTGGGATTGGTCCCCAATTCAGCGGCCAGTTCATCGAACAAGGGCGGCTTTCTGTATTGACGGGCCAACCGCTCCAGCGCCAGTTGGGCCAGGTCGGCGGCCCGCCAATTCGGCGCGCCGGTGGGTACGGCTTCCGCTGGTTGACCCTCGAAGCTGGCGCGCTGCGCCGAAGGGTTCTTCCGTATCGCGTCCATGGTGTAGGCCACCAGTTCCGCCATGCGTCCCGCGTACTGCAGCGCGCGCATCTCGCCCTCCAGCGGCGTGTCGATGGTGTCGGCCACCAGGCTGGCCACGCGGTGGTCCAGCGGAAGCGACACGACGCGCCCGAAGGCGGCCGTGCCGGCCAGGGCGTCCTGCACTTCGGGCGGCAGGTCTTGCGGCTCCAGTCCGTAGGCCTGTGTCAGCGCCGAGGGCCGAAAGATGCCGTTCACCCCTTGCTGGCGCACGCCGCCCTGTCCGTCGACTGTGATGTGCATGCCGGTGGGCATGCACACCAGTGTCAGCTCCGGGCGGTTGAACACGATGGGCGGCGATTGGGACTCCTTGAAGACGACGTCGCAGCTGAGCGAGGCGCGCAGCAGGATCAAGGGCTCATCGGCCAGGTAGACACGGCGGCGCAGTGCCGGCAGCACGAAGTTGTTGACGTCGACTTCAACGCCGTTGTCGTAGCGCACCACGTCGGCCACGCCGCTGCCGCCAATGGCACCCAGGAACATGCGTACGCCGTGGCGCGAAAAGCGCTTGAGCAGCCCGCTGGCTTCATCGCGGCTGAACGCCTCAATCTCGGCGTCCAGCCCATAGCGTGCATCGGATGTGCGGGTGGGCTCGTCATCGTGCATCGCCCACCAATGGGCGGCATGCGGCTCAAGGCGTGGCGGTGCGCCGGCTGCGGCCATGCGGTGACCTCCCATAAATAAAGCTCCGGACATGCTAACCGAGGCGGCGGCACCGGACCTAAAGTGAAAGAACAACACACGAACGTGAAGCTCCCGCATGAGCCAACCGAAGAGCGAGACAGCATCCCCCATCAGCTCCCTGAGCCTGCTGGAACAGGCGCATGGCGATGCGCCCGTTCCACCGCCAGAGCCGATGCCTACCCCTGAACACCGGCTGCGACTGCCGATGCGCGACGGCGTGCGGCTCGACACCAACGTCTGGTTGCCGGTGGCCACAAGCGCGGGGGCAGAGACCGTGCCTGCCATCCTGCTGCGCACCCCCTACAAAGAGTCGGTGATGGGCTTCAAGCGACTCGGCGTGCTGCGCTATGTCGAAGCCGGATACGCGGTGGTCATTCAGCAGATCCGCGGGGTGGGTTGCAGCGAGGGCCACTTCACATTCAATTCGCCGCACGACCGCAGCGACGGCTTCGACACGGTGGAATGGATCGCCACCCAGTCCTGGTGCACGGGCGCGGTGGGCATGGACGGCAGCAGCTACGCGGGCATGACCCAGCTCACCGCCGCCAGCGCGCAGCCGCCGCACCTGCGCTGCATCGTGCCGGCCGTGCCCTGCGTGGACTTCTTTCGCGAAGTGCCCTACAGCGGCGGTGTGTTCGAACGCCAGCACACCATCAATTGGGTGCGGTTGCTGCAGATCGAATCGCTGAACGAATTCAAGTCGGGGTTTTCCGGGACCATGCCGGTGCTTTCGCAGCCGCATGTGTTGAAGCAGTTGATGTCGCGCCCCGCCCTGGAAGCCGCCGACGGTGACCTGAGGGGTGACTTCCTGGGTCACTACCGCGATGTACTGAGCCACCCGACCTTCGACGACTGGTTTCGAGCCCGCACGCTGTCCGTCGAAGACTACGCGTGCATCAGCATTCCCGCCCTGGTGGTCAACGGCAACTTCGACCTGAGCATAGGGGCCAACACCCTCTGGCGCCAGTTGGAAGCCCACGCTCCGGGCGCCGAGCACCGCCGCCTGCTCATCGGGCCCTGGGACCACGGCCAGTGTTATGCCGGCGGCGCGGCGCAACACGGCCCTTACGAGCTGGGTGAGCACTCGGTCATCGACTTGGTGGCGCTGCGCATCTACTTTTTTGACCAGCACCTCAAGGGCACAGGCCCGGGGCCTGCGCTGGGCGGGCGGGTGCAGGTCTTCATCACCGGCGCCAACACCTGGCGGCACTTCGACTGCTACCCGCCGCGCGAGGTGACGCCGGTGGTGCTGCACCTGTCGAGTGGCGGCCAGGCCAACTCGGCGCGGGGCAATGGTCGTCTGCTGCGCACGCCGCTTCAGGGCTCTCAGCCGCCCGACACCTTTGTCGACGACCCCACGCTGCCCTTCGTCCCGGCCATCGCATCGGCGCTGGAGACCACGGTCTTGCTCGATCTGCGCGAGCGCGAGCGCCACCACGAGACCTTGGTCTACGACACTGGCTTGCTCGACGAAGCGATCACCCTGTTGGGCGAGCCACAGGCCACGCTCTACGTGGCGGCTGACGCACCCGATGCCGATGTCATGGTGTGGCTGGCCGAACACCGCGCTGATGGCAAAACGGTCAAGCTGGCCACGGGGCAGTTGCGGCTTCGCTACCACGCCGGGTTCGACCAGGAACGGCTGCTGACACCGGGGCAGCCCGTGTGCGTGCGCATGCCGCTGACCTATGTGGGCCACCGGGTGCCGGCGGGCAGCCGCCTGCGTCTGTTGATCAGTGGGTCCAACTTCCCTTGGGCAGACCCCAACCCGCATACGGGTGAACCCATCGCCACAGCGGTGGACATGCTCAGCGCGCTGCAGACGGTGTTCCATGACGAGTACCACCCCTCCCATCTGACCTTGCCCGTGTTGCCATGAAGAGCACCCACGCCGACGTCATCGTTCTGGGTGCCGGCATGGCCGGTGCGTCGCTGGCGGCTGAATTGAGCCCTCACCGCAAGGTGATCCTGTTGGAGCTGGAAGACCAGCCGGGCCGTCACTCGACCGGCCGGTCTGCCGCGATGTTTTTCGAGAGCTATGGCAACGCCACGGTGTGCGCATTGACGCGGGCGAGCCGGGCCTTTCTGGAGCAACCACCGGAAGGTTTCTGCGACGTGCCCTTGATGAGCCCGCGCGCAGCCATGATCGTTGCCGATGGCGAAGGGCTGGCGCGGCTGGAAGCCCACTACGGCGGTGCATCGGCGCCGGCGACGATGCACCGCATCGCGAGAGAAAAGGCCCTGGCACTGGTGCCCATCCTGCGGCCCGACTGGGTCGCCGGCGCATTCATCGACGGGTCGGGCTGCG
>JANNMQ010000439.1:0-2441 GCA_031398045.1 Rubrivivax sp. | reverse complement strand
CGGACATTGCATGGCCCACGACCCCAAGATCACCAGCGCGCCCACCGAAAAATCTGCCGCGAAACCCGCCGCAAAATCTGCCGCGCAACCTGCCGCGCAACCCGCCGCTGCACCTGCCATTGCCGCGCCCGCCGCCAACTTCTTGCGCGGCATCATTGAACGCGACCTGCAAAGCCCCGGTTGGGACCAGCGCCGTTTTGGCGGCAGCCCCGGCGACGCCGCCCACCACGCCGCTGGCGCGCTGGATGTGGCGCGCATCCGCACCCGTTTTCCGCCCGAACCCAATGGTTACCTGCATGTGGGCCACGCCAAAAGCATCTGCCTGAATTTTGGTCTGGCGCGCGAATACGGCGGTGTCTGCCACCTGCGTTTTGACGACACCAACCCGGAAAAAGAAGAACAGGAATTTGTTGACGCCATCATCGAAGCGGTGCACTGGTTGGGCTTTGACTGGAATGCCCATAACGCCAGCCACCTGTATTACGCCAGCAGCTATTTCGATTTCATGTACCGCGCGGCCGTTGCGCTGGTGACGGCCGGCCTGGCCTATGTAGACGAGCAGACCCCCGAGCAGATGCGCGCCAACCGTGGTGACTTCAACACGCCCGGCACCAACAGCCCTTGGCGCGACCGCACAGCGGCCGACAACCTGGCCCGGTTTTGTGAAATGCGCGATGGTCAGCATGCCGACGGCGCCATGGTGCTGCGCGCCAAGATCGACATGGCCAGCCCCAACATCAACCTGCGCGACCCGGCGCTGTACCGCATCAAGCGCGCCCACCACCACGCCACCGGCGACCAGTGGTGCATCTACCCGATGTACACCTACGCGCACCCCATCGAAGACGCGCTGGAATGCATCACACACAGCCTGTGCACGCTGGAGTTTGAAGACCAGCGCCCCTTCTACGACTGGCTGCTGGAACACTTGGCACGCTTAAACCTGCTGGCGCGCCCGCTGCCGCACCAGTACGAATTTGGCCGCCTGAACCTGAGTTATGTGGTGACCAGCAAACGCAAGCTGCGTGAATTGGTGGCCGACGGCACGGTGGGCGGTTGGGACGACCCGCGTTTGCCAACGCTGTTCGGCATGCGGCGGCGCGGTTTTACGCCGGCCAGCATCCGCGCGATGGCTGACGCCACCGGTGCCAGCAAAAACAACATCTGGCTTGACTATGCGGTGCTGGAAGGCCATTTGCGCAACGACCTGGAAGGCCAGGCGCCGCGTGCGATGGCGGTGCTGGACCCGGTGCTGCTGCAGCTGGACAACTGGGCCGAGGTGTTTGGCAGCAGCACCCACATCGAACCCTGCCACGCGCCGGCACACCCGCAGCGGCCCGAGTTGGGCGAACGCCGTTTCGGACTGGGGCCGCAGGTGTGGATCGAGCGTGACGACTTTGCACTCGACCCGCCGAAGGGTTTTTTCCGCTTCGTGCCACCCAAGCCGCAAGCCGACGGCACGTGGTTGCCGGGCACCAAGGTGCGGCTGAAGTACGGCATGGTGGTGGAATGCACCGGCTTCGAGGCCGATGCACAAGGCCGTATCACCAAAGTGTTAGCCAACGTTTTGCTGGGCACCAAAAGCGGCACTGCAGGCGCCGACAGCGTGAAGGTCAAGGGCACCATCACCTGGGTGGCGGTGCACGACGCCGTGGCGGCCACCGTGGTGCTGTACGACCGCTTGTTTACCGAAGCGCAGCCCGACGCTGGCGGGCGCGATTTCCGTGCGCTGTTGAACCCCAAAAGCCGCGTCGAAGTGCAGGCATTTGTGGAGCCGGCGTTGGCATCATTGCCAGCTGAACAGCATTTCCAGTTCGAACGCCACGGCTACTTCATCACCGACCGCGTGCACCACCGGCCCGAGCAGCCGGTGTTCAACCGGGTGACGACATTGAAGGACAGTTGGGGCGGGTGAGGCGGCCCGCAGTGGCTTTCGCCTGGCGGCAACCAGTGCAAGCCACCCAACCTTGACACGCGCCGGCTGCGGTTTCAGGTGTTGCGTCGGCATGCCGCGACGGCCACCAGGGCTGCCAGGGCGGCCCATGTCAGCGCCGTCGAGCCGGGCTCGGGCACGGCGGTGATGCGGTAGGTGATGTCCTGCGTGAAACTGCTGCCAGCAAACGGTCCGGTGGGGTCGCTGCGGCCGCCGAAGCGCAGTTCATACGACCCGATCGCCAGCGGCGCCAGGCCGACCCAGTAGCCGTCGGCAAAGGCCCGATAGGTGCCGGCCGGTGCCCCTGCCGCTGGGCCGCCGAAAAAGTTGTCGTCGCTGGGCAGGATCAGGTCGAACTGGTCGGTGGTTTGCCTGTAGGCAAGCAGGTTGGACGCGCCCGCCGGCAGTGCCAGGTCGCTGCCATCGAGTTTCAGGAACAGGCCGCTGGCGATGCCGAGCAGGTTGATGGCTTCGGCGCGGATGTCCGCCGGTGTCAGGCCGAAGTTGG
>JANNMQ010000399.1:0-2272 GCA_031398045.1 Rubrivivax sp. | reverse complement strand
CGCAGATCGAGCTGGCCACGCCCTACATGGCCGCTTGCACCAGCCGCAGCCCACAAGCCGGTCTTGCGCAGCTGCTGATTGCGCTGATGACGGGTGCTGAAACCCGGCCCCTTCGTGCTGCGGGTGGTTTCGAAGACTGATGCCCAACACCAGGAGCCCCCCGATGAACACCTGCTACCCCCTCTTGTCCCGCCGCCTGGCATCGGCCTTGACCGCGCTGCTCGGCCTCGGCACGGCGCCAGGCGCAATCGCACAGGACTACCCCGTCAAACCCATCCGCATCGTGGTGCCGTTTTCGCCTGGCGGCGCGGTGGACGGCCCCACGCGTGTGGTGGCGCAAGAACTGGGCAAACGGCTGAAGCAGCAGGTCATCGTCGAAAACAAACCGGGTGCCGGCGCCACCATTGGCAGCGGTGAAGTGGCCAAGGCCGCACCCGATGGCTACACGCTGTTGTTGGCTTCACAGACCAACGCCATCAGTGCCAGCCTTTATCCCAAGCTGCCTTTTGCACCCATCGACGACTTTGTCGGCATCTCGCTGCTGGGCCGCGAACCGGGCGTGCTGGTGGTGCACCCCAGTGCGCCGTACAAAAACGTGGCCGAGCTGATTGCGGCTGCCAAAGCGCGGCCCGGTGAGCTGAACTACGCCAGCTCGGGCAACGGCAGTGGCCAGCACTTGTTCATGGCGCAGATGACGGCCATGGCGGGCATCAAGCTCACGCATGTGCCTTACCGCGGCAGCGCCCAGGCCACCAACGACTTGCTCTCCGGCATGGTGCCGATGGCCATGCCCGGTACCGCAGGCATGATGAGCCACATCAAGGCCGGCAAGTTGCGCCCGCTGGCCACCAGCGGCAGCACCCGGTCGCCCCAACTGCCCGACGTGCCCACGCTGGCTGAAAGTGGTCTCACGGGCTACGCAGCCTACGTCTGGCTGGGCTTGCTGGCGCCCAAGGGCACACCGCCCGCCATCATCGAGCGCTTGCACCGTGAACTGAAAGCCGTGCTGGCCACGGCCGAAGTCAAGTCTCATTTTGTCGAAGCGGGCATCGAAATGGTGGGCTCCACACCCGCCGAGATGGACGCCTACTTCCGCGAAGAGCGCGACCATTGGGCGCGTGTGGTCAAGGAATCTGGCGCCCGCATTGATTGATGCAGCCGTCGCCTCAGCACAAGGAAATATCATGAACCCCGTTACCGGCCAGGAACACTGGACGACCAAAAAAACCGCCGATGGCGATGTGAAACTTTTTCTGTGGGAAAAGTTTGTCGGCTCGCCTGACGACAAACCGGCCGTGCTGTTTGTGCACGGTTCGTCGATGGCCAGCCAGCCCACCTTCGACCTCACGGTGCCCGGCCGCCCCGACAGCAGTGTGATGGACTGGTTTGCGCAACAAGGTTTTGTCTGCTGGTGCGTGGACATGGAAGGTTATGGCCGCAGCGCCAAACACCGCGACATTTACTGCGACATCAACAACGGCGCCGCCGACCTGGCGGCCGCCACCGACTACATTGCTGCTGCGCGGGGCATCAAAAGTTTTCTGACCTACGGCATCAGCAGCGGCGCGCTGCGCGCCGCGCTGTTTGCCCAGAACCACCCAGAGCGCGTGTCGCGTCTGGCGCTGGATGCTTTTGTCTGGACGGGTGAAGGTGCACCCACCCTCGAGCAGCGGCGCAAGAAGTTGCCCGAGTTCATGGCCACCAAACGCCGCCCCATCGACCGCGCTTTTGTGCGCAGCATCTTTTCGCGCGACCACGCCGATTGTGCCGACGCAGCCACCGTTGAAGCTTTTGCCGACGCCATTCTGGCGCTGGACGACAGCATGCCCAACGGCACCTACATCGACATGTGCAGCAAGCTGCCGGTGGTGGACCCGCTGAAGATCACCGTGCCTACGCTGGTGCTGCGCGGGCAGTTTGACGGTATCGCCGGCTTTGACGACCTGCTGGCATTTTTCAAACACCTGCCCCATCCCGACAAGCAGTTCACCGTGCTCAACGGCATCAGCCACGCCAGCTTCCAGCAGAAGAACTACAAAATGGTGTACCAGATCCTGCATGCCTATTTCACGCAGCCTGCACCCGCCTACACCGATTACTCCACCCACTGAAAGACAGCTTCCATGAAGAGCTTACTGAAGACCGCTGCCGTCACGCTGGGCGTTGCCTTGAGCCTGGCCATCAGTTTGCCTGCGGCTGCGCAGGACAAGATCAAGGTGCAATGGCTGGGCCAGGCGGCGTTCAAGATCACCACCCTAACGGGTAAAGTGAT
>JANNMQ010000344.1:0-2967 GCA_031398045.1 Rubrivivax sp. | reverse complement strand
GAGCCTTTGACGGTGAGCCTGTCACAGTGGGTGCGTCGGTGAATTTTCGCGACCAACTGGCCAGCACCGAAGCCGCCAACGGTTCGATGCTGTGCGTGGGGCTGGACCCCGAGCCGGCCAAGTTTCCGCTGCCCTGGCGCGGCGACCCGCGGCGCATCTTCGACTTCTGCAGTTCAATAGTCGACGCCACACGCGACCTCGTCATCGCATTCAAACCGAAAATCGCCTACTTCTCCGCACAACGCGCCGAAGACCAGCTGGACCGCTTGATTCGCCACATCCATGCCACCGCGCCGGGTGTGCCGGTGATCCTGGACGCCAAGCGCGGCGACATTGGCGCCACCGCGGCGCAATACGCGCGCGAGGCGTTTGTACGCTATGAGGCCGACGCGCTGACGCTGTCGCCTGTCATGGGGCTGGATTCACTGCAGCCGTATATGGACTACCCCGGCCAAGGGCTGATCCTGCTGTGCCGCACGTCCAACCCCGGTGGCAGTGACCTGCAGGCGCAAACGCTGGTGAATGGCGACAAGCTGTATGAACACATTGCCCGCCAGGCCGCGGGCGCGTGGAACAGCGGCGGCCAGCTGGGGCTGGTGGTGGGTGCCACCTACCCGCAGGAACTGGCCCGGGTGCGTGAACTGGCGCCCACGCTGCCACTGTTGATACCCGGCATTGGTGCGCAGGGCGGGGATGCCCAGGCCACCGTGCGCGCGGCCTGGCTGCCGGGCGCACCCATCATCGTCAGCTCGTCGCGTGCCGTGTTGTATGCACAGCCCGGCGCCAGCAGCATGACCATCGCCGCCGAAGCCGCGCGCCGCGTGGCCAGGGCCACACGCGACCAGTTGCAGGCTGCGCGCCCCGAAGCACCGGGCCACCAGGCCAGCAGCTGATGACGGCCCGCGCTTTCAGGGATACGGTGCCGCTGGGCCTGATGCAGAGCCTGCCGCCGATGCAGGCGGTGCCGCTGGTTGACGACCCACGTGCCGCAGAGGACAGCGCCGAGCCGCTGATGGGCGCTGCCCAGCGGCCTGGCCACCCACAGGCCGCGGGCGCTTTGTTGTTGCCCACGCTGGCCAAGGCTTTGATGGCGGTGGCCGCCACGGCAGCGGCGGGGGTCACCGTGTTGCTGCTGCTGGTGGGCACCCTCAACAGCCCCGCAGGCAGCAGCGCGGCGGCCGGCTTGCTCAGTGTGCCTTGGGCCCTGCTGGTGGTGGCGGCGGCGGGCTTCTTGCGCGTCAGCGCTGTGCATCAATGGCGTGCCGTCACCGGCACCATGGTTTTCATGGCGCTGCTGGTGGCCGCAACGGCCTGGGCGCTGGGCCTGGGTCTGGCGTCACCCACGCTGTCGGTACTGGGATTGCTGGTGTGTGCCGTGTGCGCCATGGTGGGCTGGCGCTCGGGCATGTGTGTGGCAGCGGCTTCGGCACTGGGTATCGGCGCGGTGGCGTTGCTCAGTTGGCCCGATGCGCCCGCTGCGGGCCTGAACCTGCCGCTGATGCAGCTGGGCACACACGCCATCGTGCTGGCCGTGGGCATGGCTTGCGGCACTTTGGTGGCGCGCGCCATGGCGGGCGCCTTGATGTCATCCCAGGAACGTGAACTGCGCTTCAGCCGCCTGCTGGCCCTGGCTGCCGACGCCTACTGGGAAATTGACCGCGACTACCGCCTGGTCTCGGTGACTTCACAGCATTCACCAAGCGCCAGCAACACCCCCCTGTCGCTGCGCGAAGGGCTGGGCGCTGTGCCCTGGGAGCTGGCCCAGTTTTCCTGCGATGCCGCCACCATGGACGACTTGCTGGCCGACCTGGACGGCCGCCAGTCCTTCCACGAGCGCGCGGTGAGCTGGACGGTGGCGCGTGGCAACACCCGCCAGCTGCTGGTCAGTGGTGAGCCGCGTTTTGACCACCGCGGCATCTTCACCGGCTTCTGGGGCGTGTCGCGCGACGTCACCGCCATGGTCAGCGCGCGTGTGGCTTTGCATGCCACCGAAACGCGCTACCAGGAATTGTTTTCACGCATCCCCACGCCGTTGGTGTTGCACCGCGACCATCTGGTGATCGACGCCAACCCGGCGGCCTTGCAGCTGTTTGCCTACAACGACCTGCAAGACATGGTGGGCACCGACTTGCTGCAGGCCTTTGAAAGCCTTGAGGCCCGCGACCGCGCCCGCCAGCGACTGGACCAGCTGCTGCAACAGCCAGTGGGTGCAGCGCTGCCGGTGACCGACTTCAAGCTGCGCATCAACGGCCGGCCCGTGGCAGTGCGCGCCACTGGCGTGCGGGTGGAGGCCCAGGGCGGGCCGGCCTTGTTGTCGATATTCGTCGACGATACCGAGCGCCTGGCGGCTGAAGAACTGGTGCGGCGTTCGGAAGCCATGCTGTCGCACCTGGTGGCCACCAGCCCCGACCTCATCATGCTGAGCGAAGCGGCCAGCGGCCGCTTTGCCATGGTCAACCAGGCCTTTGAACGTGTCACCGGCTATGACAAAGCAGCGGCGCTGGGCCGCAGCGCGCAAGACCTGGGCCTGTGGGCCGACGGACACAGCCGTGACCAGATGCTGCAGCAACTGGCGCATGCAGGCAGCGTCACCGACCAGCCCGTGACCCTGCTGGCCAAGGACGGCCGGGCACTGCCCATGCGGGTGTCGGCCGCACGTTTTGCGATGGACAGCCGTGACTACCTGGTGCTGAACGCACGCGACATGAGCGACAGCGAGAGCGCGCGCATGGAACGCGAAACCATCTTCACACACGCCTCCATCGGCATCGCTGTGTCGCGCAGCGGCCAGTTTGTGCTGGCCAACCCGCACTTTGAGAGCATGTTTGGCGGCAGCCCCGGCGCGTTGGTAGGCCAGCCGCTGGAACTGCTGTGCCCCGACGCTGAGGCCTACCGCAGCCTGCAGCGGCAGCACGGTGCGCAGCTGGAAGAGGGCCAGCCCGTCAGCTTCGAGACCACGGCGCGGCG
>JANNMQ010000335.1:0-1539 GCA_031398045.1 Rubrivivax sp. | reverse complement strand
GGCAGCCTCGGGGGTGTCAAAGCGGGCCGGCGCGGTGAACAAGGGCAAGGCGGGCATGGATAGGGTGTGCTCAAGCGGTGGATGGTGGCTGATTATGAGCAGCGCACACCACGCCAGAACACACAAGATCCGCCCTGTTGCTGTTGCTGGTGCAGGCGCTGTTGCTGGTGCAGGCGCTGTTGCTGGCCGCAGCTTGCCCGGCCGCGCAGCGAGCAAAGCTCACAAGATGTAGCGCGACAAGTCTTCGTTTTTCGCCAGCTCGCCCAGCCGCGCATTCACTTCTTCAGCGCCCATCACCACCGTCTGGCCGCTGCGGTTGGGGGCGTCGAAGCTCAGCTCGTCGAGCAGCCTTTCCATCACCGTGGCCAGGCGGCGCGCACCGATGTTTTCGGTGCGTTCGTTCACGTCAAAAGCAGTCTGCGCCAGCGTGCGCACACCTTCGGCAGTGATCTGCAGGTCCACGCCTTCGGTGGCCAATAGAGCTTGATATTGTTTGACCAGACTGGCGTGGGTGCTGGTGAGGATGGCCTCAAAGTCGTCCACGCTCAGCGACGACAGCTCCACGCGAATCGGGAAGCGGCCCTGCAGCTCGGGTATCAAGTCACTGGGTTTGGCCAGGTGAAAAGCGCCGCTGGCGATGAACAGCATATGGTCAGTTCTTACCGCGCCGTATTTGGTGCTGACCGATGTGCCTTCCACCAAGGGTAGCAGGTCGCGCTGTACCCCTTGACGCGACACCTCGGCGCCGCCATGTTCGCTGCCGCCGCGTGAAGCCACTTTATCGATTTCATCGATGAACACAATGCCGTTGCCCTCGGCATTGGCCACGGCAGCCGCGCGCACCTCGTCTTCGTTCAGCAGCTTGGCGGCTTCTTCTTCTTCTAGCAGCGGCAACGCCTGCCCAATCTTCAGCCGGCGGGTTTTGCGCTTGCCGGCGCTGGCCTGCGCAAACAGGCCCTTGAGCTGCTCGGCCATCTCTTCCATGCCCGGCAGGCCTTGCGGCCCCAACACTTCCAGCGTGGCTTTGGGCTCGGCGATGTCGATTTCGATGTCCTTGTCGGCCAGCAGGCCTTCACGCAGCCGCTTGCGCATCACCTGGCGCGCCGTGTTGTCGGACGCAGGCGGTTGTTCAGTGCCAAAGCCGATGTTGCTGCCGTTGCGTGCAGGCGGTACCAGCACGTCCAACACGCGCTCTTCAGCAGCGTCCACGGCGGCGGCGCGCTTGGCCCGCATCAGACGTTCGCGCTCTTGTTTCACCGCCACTTCCATCAGGTCGCGCACGATGGTGTCGACGTCGCGGCCCACGTAGCCCACCTCGGTGAACTTGGTGGCTTCCACCTTGATGAAAGGCGCGTCGGCCAGTTTGGCCAGGCGGCGCGCAATCTCGGTTTTGCCCACGCCCGTGGGGCCAATCATCAAGATGTTCTTGGGTGTGATCTCGGCGCGCAACTTGTCGTCCACCTGCTGGCGGCGCCAGCGGTTGCGCAAGGCAATCGCCACGGCGCGCTTGGCAGCCGTCTGGCCCACGATGTGGCGGTC
>JANNMQ010000320.1:0-5647 GCA_031398045.1 Rubrivivax sp. | reverse complement strand
CCCAGGCGCGCATCAGCGCCCATGGCTTGGGTGGTTTCGTGTCTGCCGGCGGGTTGGGTCGAGCTGGCCAGGTCAAGGTCCAGGTCGAGGTCGGGTCCGTCCAACGTGGCATCCACGGCGGGCTGGAAGGCAGCCACCACGGGCGCCGTGTAGGGCACGGTGGAGGCGCCCAGCGGCTCGACCACATGGCCGCTGTTGCCACGCACTTCTTCGGGCGCGCCACCGGGCTGATACAACGGGTTTTCAGGCTCGATGGACAGGCCCTGCGCCTGCGCCTTGGCCCAGTCTTCGCCCGTGCCGTGGGTCAGGTTGTAGACCTGCGTGGCCAACAGCTCATAACCCTTGGTGTCGCGCCGCTTGGCATACACCTCCAACAGCTTGGTGCGGATGGCCAGCCGGTCGGGCGTGGCGCGCATGGCTTCTTTCAGAATTTCTTCGGCTTGCAGGTCGCGGCCGTAGGCCAGATAGACATCGGCCTCCGCCACGGGGTCAACGTCACCGATGGCATCCAGCTGCGACAACGAATAGCTCATCGACGATGAAGCCGGTGCACCCGCAGCCGATTCATGCGTGTCCACGCGCTGGCCACCGCTGGCGCCGAAGAATGAGTCGGGCTGCAGGCGGCTTTCCAGGAACGAGGTCTCCCCGGCTGGCTTGCGCAGCTTGCTGCGCAAGCGGTACAGGCCCAGGCCGCCCAGCAGCGCCACCAGCACACCGGCAGCGGGCAGCACAAAACCGTTGTCGCTGAGACTGTCCAACAGGCCCGGCGATGGCGCCTCGGCCACGGGCGGCGGCGGCACCACGGCCACCTTGGGCGCAGGCGGAGGCTCCACCGCGGGCGCTGAAGCAACCACCGCAGGCGGTGGCGGCGGCGGCGCCACCGGTGCCGGTGGCTCCACCGGTGCGGGGGCAGGGGCGGGTGCAGGGGCGGGGGCGGGTGAAGGCGCAGGGGGCGGCGCGGGTGCAGCAACTGGCGCCGGAGCGGGCGCCGCAGCCACCACGGTAGGCGCGGCCACGCCTGCGCCGCCAGCGGTGCCTGGCGCGACACCCGGTTTGCTTGCGGGTACCGGCCCGCCCTGCAGTTTTTTCAGTTCATCAACGTTGCGCGCCAGTTCAGCCAGGCGAGCATCGTTGGCTTTGCGCTCGGTGTCCTTGGACACCTTGGTCTCGGGCGCGGCGCCTGGGCTGGTTGGCCTGGAAAGCGTCAAGCGGTCGGGCGTGGTGGCGGCAGACTGTTTGCGATCGTCCACCGTGGTCTGCACGCGGCCCTTGGCCACGCGAGACGGCTCAACATCGGCCGTGGTGGTGGTGCCCGTCGCCAGACGCTGGCGGTAAGCGCCAAAGTCGGCACTCTGGGTGGCGATGATCTCGCGTGCGCCGTCTGCGCTGACCGCATTGGCAGCCTCGGCGGACGGCACGGTCAGCACCGCTCCAGCACGCATGCGGTTCATGTTTTCGCTCATGAAGGCCTGCGGATTGGCGCGAAACAGCCCCACCAACATTTGGTCCAGCGACACACCAGGGCGTTGTGTGCGCCCGGCAATGCGGGTCAGGGTGTCGCCCTTGCGCACGCGGTAGCGGTCGCCTTCGGTGGCCGTGTCGCTCGCAGTGGGTGCAGCGGCAGCCGGTGCTGCTGGTGCTGCAGCCACAGGCGCAGCGGGACGCGGGCGCTGGGCGGCCGCCGCTGGTGCTGCAGCGGGCGCCGGGATGGACGCTGCCGCCACGGGGGCCGGCTGCGGCACCACCGCAGAAGCCACCGCAGCGGCGGGGCCTGCAGGCGCGGCCGAAACAACAGGCGCCGTGCTGGGCGCAGCAGGCGCTTGCGCGGTGCGCGCGCCGGGCGGGTCGAAGAGCATGGTGTATTCGCGCACCAAGCGGCCCGATGCCCAGTTGGCTTCGATGATGACGTCGACAAAAGGCTCCAGCACGGCGCGGTCACTGGTCACCCGCAGCACCGAGCGCCCGTCAGGACGGCGCACCACTTGCACGCTGGCACCGGGAAGCACCGGGTTGTATTCAACCCCGGCCGCGCGGTAAGCCTCGGGTGGCGCCACACGAAGCGCCAGCGTGGCCGCTTCTTCAGGCGTGATGCTGGTGACTTCAACCTCGGCACGCAGCGTTTCACCCAGCGCAGACAGCACCGTCAAACGGCCCAGGCCCAGCGCCGCGGCATGCGTTCCCCAAAGCATGGCCGTGGCCAGGGCCACCCCTTTGAGCGCAAAGCGCACCGCGGTTGTCGAGCTTCGATTCAAGGCAGTTCCCCCACTGGAATGATTTCAGGCGCGCTGTTTGGCGCTTGAAGCTGGCATTGGGTGTTCAATCACCCAGCCACTGCTTCCAAGATACGGGCCCACGCCCCAAACCCCGGAAGACTTTCACATCTGCGCGCGCCATGCGCCAAGCAGCCTTACCAGAAAGCGCAACAGTATCAAGCATATAAGCGCGCAAGCTCAGGCAAAAGCTCATGTTTACCAGCCAATTGCCAAGTTTGCTGCGTTCCACATGTGCGTGCAGGCTGCTCCTCACAACTTGCAGCAGGCCAAGCCATCAGCGCCAACTTAATGGGAAAGCAAGATGCGCAGCATGCGCCGCAAGGGTTCTGCGGCACCCCATAACAGCTGGTCACCAATGGTGAATGCACCCACAAACTGGCTGCCCAGCGCCAGTTTGCGCAGCCGCCCCACCGCAATGTTCATCGTGCCGGTCACGGCCACCGGTGTCAGTCCGCGCACCGTGGCTTCACGGTTGTTGGGCACGTAACTCACCCAGGGGTTGTCGTTGCTGATCAGGGCTTCGACATCGGCCAGCGGCACATCTTTTTTCAGTTTGATGGTCAAGGCTTGGCTGTGGCAGCGCATCGCACCCACCCGCACGCACAGGCTGTCGATGGGCACCGCGGCACTGCCAAAACCCGGGCCGCGACCCAAGATCTTGTTGGTTTCGGCGCCGCCCTTCCATTCTTCCAGGCTGGTGCCGTCGCCGCGGTCGCTGTCAATCCAGGGGATCAGGCTGCCGCCCAGCGGCACCATGAAGTTCTTGGTTTCTTCAACGCTCAGGCCGCGCTGGGTGGCCGCCACCTGGCGGTCGATATCCAGTATGGCGCTGGCGGGGTTGTCCAGCAGCGGACGCACCGCCGCGTTCAAGGTGCCGTACTGCGTCAGCAATTCGCGCATGTGTTGCGCGCCACCACCGCTGGCAGCCTGGTAGGTGGTGGCGGTCATCCATTCCACCAGGTCGGCCTTGAAGAGGGCCCCCACCCCCATCAGCATGCAGCTGACGGTGCAGTTGCCGCCGATGTAGTCCTTCACGCCCTTGGCCAAAGCGGACTGGATGACGGGCATGTTGACGGGGTCGAGGATGATGACCGCGTCGTCTTTCATGCGCAGCGTCTTGGCGGCGTCGATCCAGTAGCCCTTCCAGCCTGCGGCGCGAAGCGGCGGGTAGACGGCGCTGGTGTAGTCGCCACCCTGGCAGGTGATGATGGCGTCGCAGGCCTTCAATGCCAGCAGGTCGTTGGCGTCTATCAGCGTGGATTCGTTCTTGCCCAGGTCGGCAATGGCGGCCGGCAGCGGGCCACCGGCGTTGCTGGTGGAAAAGAAAACCGGCTCGATCAGCGCGAAGTCGCCTTCGGCGCGCATGCGGTCGATGAGCACAGAGCCCACCATGCCGCGCCAGCCAACCAGACCCACGCGGGGGTTTGAAGAGAGTGCCATCTTGAAATCACCTTTTGCCGCTAACTTTCACATGCCATCGGACCCCTTGCTTGCTCCGGCTCGTGTCGCCGGGGTCCAAGACAGGGGGCGAGACGATCCGTAAGCGCTAGCTCGTGGTGTTAATCGTGGTGGTAGCGGTTTTGGTGCTGATGAAGGTGCCCGCCACAGCAGCAACCACCGCATCGCCCATTTCGCGCGTGCCGACTTTAGAAGTGCCCGGGCTCCAGATATCTGGCGTGCGCAAACCGGCCGTCAACACGGCCTGTACTGCCGACTCGATGCGGTCGGCAGCGTGCGCCTGGTTCAAGGAATAGCGGAGCATCATGGCAAGCGACAAGATTGTAGCCAGCGGGTTTGCAACACCCTTACCGGCAATGTCGGGGGCGCTGCCGTGGCTGGGCTCGTACAGGCCCTTGTTGTTTTTGTCCAAGGACGCGCTGGGCAACATACCGATGCTACCGGTGAGCATGGCCGCCTCGTCGCTCAGGATGTCTCCAAACATGTTGCCGGTCACGATGACGTCAAAGTGTTTGGGCGCCTTCACCAGCTGCATCGCGGCGTTGTCCACGTACATGTGCTGCAGTTCCACGTCGGGGTACTCTGCGTGCACGTCGGTCACCACGTCTTTCCAGAACTGGAAGGTTTCCAGCACATTGGCTTTGTCGACGCTGGTGAGCTTTTTGTTGCGTTTTCTCGCGGCCTGGAAAGCGACGTGCGCGATGCGCTCAATCTCGGGTTTGCTATAGCGCATGGTGTCGAAGGCTTCTTCGGCGCCAGGGAAATGGCCGTCGGTGGCGGTGCGCCGGCCGCGTGGCTGACCAAAATAGATGTCGCCTGTGAGCTCACGAATGATCAGGATGTCCAGCCCCGCCACCAACTCGGGCTTCAGGCTGCTGGCGTGGGTGAGCTGTTCGTAACACAGCGCCGGGCGCAGGTTTGCAAACAAGCCCAGGTGTTTGCGCAGGCCCAGGATGGCTTGTTCGGGGCGCAACGGCCGGTCCAGCTTGTCGTACTTCCAGTCGCCCACAGCGCCAAACAGAATGGCGTCGGCAGCCTGGGCCAAACTCAGTGTGCTGTCGGGCAGCGGGTGGCCATGGGCTTCATAGGCGGCGCCGCCCACCAAAGCAGTTTCTGTTGCGAACTGCAGGCCTTCAACCTGCGCAGTGGCACTCAGTACGCGCACCGCCTGTTCGACGATTTCGGTGCCGATGCCGTCACCCGGCAGGATGGCAATCTTCATGGTGCTGACGTTTTCTGTTCAGAGTTGTTGTTGCGTGAGCCAAGGCATGCGCACCAGGCGTTCAGCCTCAAAGGCGCGGATCTTGTCAGCGTGGCGCAGCGTCAGGCCGATGTCGTCGAAGCCATTGACCAGGCAGTACTTGCGGAAAGGCTCCACAACAAAGGGCAGTTCACTGCCGTCGGGCTTCACCACCACCTGGCGCGGCAGGTCAACGGTGAGCTGGTAACCCGGGAAAGCAAACACCTCGTCAAACAACCGCGACACCTGGGCTTCGGGCAACACCACGGGCAAGATGCCGTTTTTGAAGCAGTTGTTGAAAAAGATGTCGGCATAACTGGGTGCTATCAATGCACGAAAACCGTACTGCCCCAGCGCCCAGGGTGCGTGTTCGCGGCTGCTGCCACAACCGAAGTTGCTGCGTGTCAGCAGCACGCTGGCTCCCGGGCTACCGGAGGGCCCTGGAAGATAGCGCGGCTGGTTCAGAACGAAGTCGGGGTTGGGCTTGCGGCTGGAGGGGTCTTGCCCGGGTTCGCCGGGGTCCAGGTAGCGCCAAGCGTCAAACAGGTTGGGGCCAAAACCGCTGCGCGCAATCGACTTCAAAAACTGCTTGGGGATGATGGCGTCGGTGTCGACGTTGTCGCGGTCCAGCGGCGCCACCAGGCCCTTGTGGATGGTGAAGGCTTCCATGAATTGG
>JANNMQ010000296.1:0-1700 GCA_031398045.1 Rubrivivax sp. | reverse complement strand
GCCATCGGGCCGCGCCAGATCATGGCCTGGTCGGGTTCGATCAGGAAACCGATGCTCATCACTTGCACGCCGTAGTTTTCCAGCGGTTCGATGGTTTTGCCGTCTTCACTTTCGGGCCGCCCGCTCAAGCCCATCATCATCGGCTGGCTGGGGCCGTAGATGTCGGCGTCCAGGATGCCCACGCTGGCACCTTCGGCCGCCAGCGCCAGCGCCAGGTTCACGGTGGTGGTGCTTTTGCCCACGCCGCCTTTGCCCGAGGCCACGGCAATCACGTTTTTCACGCGCGGCAGCAGCTGCACGCCCCGTTGCACCGCATGGGTCAACACCTTGGTAACAATTTCAATGCTGACGTTGGAGACACCCGGCACCGTGCGTGCTGCCGCCACCAGCGCCTTGCGCAACGCGGCATGCTGGCTCTTGGCAGGGTAGCCCAGCTCCAGCTGCAGGCTGACGTCGCCGTCTTCCACACGCAGGTTTTTGATAGAGCGGCCACTGACAAAGTCTTTGCCAGTGTTGGGGTCGACAACCACTTTCAGGGCTTCGAGCAAGGCGCTTTCGGTAGGCAGGTTTGACATGGTCGGCAGGGTACAGGTTGACGCAGCAGGCGAGTCTAGCCCGGCAGCGGGCCCTGGCCAGTGGCTGGGAACGTGCAGCCCGGTGAGCGGTTGCCGTAGCGGCTGCGGGTCTTCCCTAGAATCCCGGGAATGACACGCAAACTCTTTGTCACCACCGCCCTGCCCTACGCCAATGGCCCGTTTCACATCGGGCACATCATGGAATACATCCAGGCCGATACCTGGGTGCGGCTGCAACGCATGCTCGGGCATGAGGTGAACTTCGTCTGCGCCGACGACACCCACGGCGCGGCGATCATGATTGCGGCTGAAAAGGCCGGCATCACACCGCAGGCCTACGTGGCCCAGATCGGGGCTGGCCGCAAGCCGTACCTCGACGGCTTTCACATCAACTTCGACCACTGGCACAGCACCGACGCACCAGAAAACCACGCGCTGGCGCAAGACATCTACCGCAAGCTGCGCGCCGCAGACCTGATCGACAAGCGCAGCGTGGAACAGTTTTTCGACGTCGAGAAGGGCATGTTCCTGGCCGACCGGTTCATCAAGGGAACCTGCCCCAAATGCGGCACCGTGGACCAGTACGGCGACAACTGCGAAAACTGTGGCGCCGTGTATGCGCCCACCGATTTGATCAACCCGGTGTCCGCGCTGAGTGGCGCCACGCCAGTGCTGCGCAGCAGCGAACACCATTTCTTCAAGCTGTCGGACCCCCGCTGCGTGGCGTTTCTGGAGGCGTGGACCCAAGACGGCCGCCTGCAAACCGAGGTAGCCAACAAGGTGAAGGAATGGTTCAAGCGCGACGAGTCGGGCACCGTCAGCTTGGGCGACTGGGACATCAGCCGTGACGCGCCTTACTTCGGCATCGAGATACCCGACGCACCGGGCAAATACTTCTACGTGTGGCTGGATGCGCCAGTGGGTTACCTGGCTTCGCTGCAGCACCTGCTGGGCATGCGGGGCGTTGACTTCGACGCCTACCTGGCCGACCCGGCGTTGGAGCAGGTGCACTTCATCGGCAAAGATATCGTCACCTTCCACACGCTGTTCTGGCCCGCGATGTTGAAGTTCAGTGGCCACAAGGTGCCTGACCGCATTTATGTGCACGGTTTTCTCACCGTCAAC
>JANNMQ010000243.1:0-3145 GCA_031398045.1 Rubrivivax sp. | reverse complement strand
GACTACGAAAAGGTCTACGACCGCGTGCTGCGCCAGGCCCGGCAACCGGTGCTGCTGCACTGGCTGGGCGACATGTTCGACCCCGCACTGGCCGGCTATTGGGGCAGCAGCGATACACAGGCGGCGATGATCACCGCGCTGGGTGTGATCAACGCCAACGCCTCGAAGGTGGACGGCATCAAGATTTCGCTGCTCGACAAGGACAAGGAAATCGAGATGCGCCGCCGCCTGCCCAGCAGCGGCGGCGCCGATGGCCTGGGGGTGCGTATGTACACCGGCGACGACTTCAATTATGCCGAGCTGATTGCCGGCGACGGCGTGGGCACGCAAGCCCGACACCAGCACAGCGACGCGCTGCTGGGCATCTTCGACGCCATCGCGCCCGCTGCCAGCGCCGCGCTGGCTGCGCTGGCTGCCGGGGACGAAACACGCTTCCACGCCATCCTGGCCCCCACGGTGCCGCTGTCGCGCCATATCTTCCAGGCGCCGACGCGCTTTTACAAGACCGGCGTCGTGTTCATGGCCTGGCTGAACGGCCACCAGAGCCACTTCGTGATGGTGGGTGGCCAGCAAAGCACGCGCTCGCTGCTGCACCTGTGTGAACTGTTCCGCCTGGCCGACGCGGCAGGGCTGATCGAACAGCCCGAGCAAGCCGTGCAGCGCATGCAGGCGCTGTTGACGATGCATGGCGTGCACTGAGGCAGACCACCTGGAGACACCCAAGATGCCCACATCCCTACACCTGCTGCTGGCCACCAGCCTGGCGCTGCTGGCTGCCGCCGGCCCCAACAGCACACTGGCACAAACCTGGCCCGACAAACCGGTGCGGGTGGTCATCCCCTTCCCGCCCGGCGGCACGCTGGACAAGGTGGGCCGCATGCTGGCGCAGCGCCTGGGTGAACAGTTCGGCCACAACTTCATCATCGACAACCGGCCGGGTGGCAACGGCGTGATCGGTGGCGACGCGGTGGCCAAGGCCGCCGCTGACGGCTATACGCTGCTGTTCAACGCCAGCACCTTTGTCACCGCGCCGATGACCATGAAGTCGGTGCCCTACAAGGTGCAGACCGACTTCGTGCCGATCAGCCTGGTGGCACAGGCGCCGCTGTCCATCGCCATCGGCAACAAGGTGGGCGTCAATGATCTGAAAGGCCTGGTGGCACAAGCCAAGGCCCAGCCCGGAAAGTTGAACTTCGCCGTCGGCAGCATCGGTTCAGCCGGCCACCTGTGCACGGTGCGGCTGGAACAATCGGCCGGCATCAGCCTGTCCATCGTGCCGTACAAGGGCACGGCACCCGCTTTTCAAGACCTGGTTGGCGGCCAGATCGAAGGCTTCATCGACCCCGTGCTGGGCTCGGTGCAGTTTCACCGCACGGGGCAGCTGAAGGTGGTGGCCGTCACGTCGACCAAGCGCCTGCCCAACCTGCCCGACGTGCCCACCGCATCAGAAACCGTACCCGGTTTTGAATGCGCCAGCTGGTACGGCCTGTGGGCGCCAGCCAAGACTTCCAGCGACATCGTGAACCGCCTGAACGCCGCCGTGAACAAGGCCCTGGCCGCTGACCTGGCCGACAAGCTGCAAGCCGATGGCCTGGTGCCGGGCGGCGGCAGCCCGGCCGACTTCGCCCGCTTCCAGGCTGACGACATCGCTGCATCGGGCAAGCTGATCGCCGAGAAAAAAATCTCGGTGGAATGATGTCCAAGAGGCCAGCGACGTGACGGCAGAACCCGTGCCCCGCGCTTGGGTCACGGGCAGCAGCTCGGGCATAGGCGCAGCCGTGGCGCAGCACTTGTTGGCGGACGGCTGGACGGTGCAGGGCCTGGACCTTGCACCCGCGCAACTGCGACATGCGCGCTTCGACGCGCATCAGGTTGACCTGACCCACGGCGAAGCACTGACGCGAGTGCTGGCACAACTGCTGGCTGCCGGCCCGCCGCAGGCCCTGGTGCACGCGGCTGGCGTGATGCGCGCCGCCCCACTGGGCGGCTTGAACCCGGAGCACGGCGCGCTGATGTGGCAATTGCATGTAGACGCCGCGACGCGCCTGGCCGATACCGTGTTGCCGGCGATGGCCCAAGCGCGCGCGGGCCGCCTGGTGCTGATCAGCAGCCGCATCAGCGGCGGCATGCCCGGGCGCAGCCAGTACGCGGCGACCAAGGCGGCGCTGGTGTCGCTGGCGCGCAGCTGGGCTGCCGAGGTGGCACACCGCGGCGTGACGGTGAATGTGGTTTCACCGTCGGCCACCGACACGCCGATGTTGCTTGACCCGCAGCGCCAAGGCAGCGCACCACGTTTGCCGCCGCTGGGCCGCTTGATCCAGGCCGCAGAAGTGGCCGCGCTGGTGGCCTACCTGCTGTCGCCCGCAGCGGCGGCCATCACCGGGCAAGACATCGCCATTTGTGGCGGCGCTTCGTTGCCGACATGACGGCTGCGATGCGCCCCGTCGGTGTCGTCGGGCTGGGGCTGGTGGGCAGCGCCTTGTCGACGCGTTTGCAGCACGCCGGCTACACCGTGCTGGGCCACGACCACAGCGCGCAGGAGCAGCAGCTGTGGCTGGGCGCGGCCGCCCACCGCAGTTTGGCCACATTGCAGGATATGGGCAGCCGCTGCAGCGCCATCGTGCTGGCGGTGTATGACACGGCCGGTGTGTTGCAGGCGGTAGAAGGTCCCCAAGGCATCGTGCACAGCCCTGGCCGGCTACCGCACCTGGCCCTCATCGACTGCTCGACCGGGGACGCCGATGCGCTGCAAGCACTGGCCGCGCGCCTGGCGGCACAGCACATCGACTTCATCGAAGCGCCGCTGTCGGGCAGCAGCCAGCAAATTGCCGAGGGCACCGCCACGCTGCTGCTGGGTGGGGCTCCTGCCGCCGTGCAGCGACACTGCGCCGTGCTACAGGCCCTGGCGCCGCGGCAGGTGCATGTGGGCGGTGCCGGCATGGGTGCACGCGCCAAACTGGCCACCAACCTGGTGTTAGGTCTGAACCGCGCCGCGCTGGCCGAGGGCCTGGTGTTTGCAGAAGGGCTGGGCATCCAGCCAGCAGCGTTTCTGGCCCTGGTACTGGCCACGCCAGCAAGATCGGACGCCGCCCTGGTCAAAGGTGCACAGATGGTCAGCGGTGACTTCACACCGCGCTCGCGCATC
>JANNMQ010000226.1:0-3292 GCA_031398045.1 Rubrivivax sp. | reverse complement strand
TTGCGCAGGAAATCGACGACGCGGTAGTGGTGCTTGTGGCCACCACCCTTGTGACGCATCGTGATGTGGCCGTTGTTGTTGCGGCCCGAGTTTTGCTTCTGCGGCTCCAGCAACGACGCTTCAGGCGCGCCCTTGTGCAGGTGCTTGTGCACCACTTTCACAACGGCGCGGCGGCCGGGTGAAGTGGGTTTGACTTTGACGACTGCCATTTAAGTGGCCTCCCCGGAGAAGTTGAGCTCTTGCCCGGGCTTTAGCGCAACGTATGCCTTCTTCACGTGGTCGCGGCGACCGGTGCTGCGCCCAAAGCGCTTAACCTTGCCTTTTTGCACCAGCGTGCTGACCGATGCCACCTCGACCTTGAACATCAGTTCAACGGCCGCCTTGATTTCAGGCTTGGTGGCGTCGCGCATGACCTTGAACAGAACCTGATTCTGCTTCTCGCCCAAGCGCGTGGCTTTTTCCGAAATGATGGGTGCTAACAAAACTTGCGAGAGGCGCCCCTCGTCAAATTTCTGCACACCAGGGTTGATGCGACTCATGCGAACATCTCCTTGAGTTGCTCGATCGCGGCCTTGGTCACCAGGACCTTTTTGTAATACACCAGCGACAGCGGATCGGCATAACGGGGCTCGACCACCAGCACACCAGCCAGGTTGCGCGAGGCCAGCGCCAGGTTGTCGTCCACCTGGTCAGCAATCACCAGCACCGAGCTCAAGCCCATGGCCTTGAATTTGGCAGCCAGCTGCTTGGTCTTGGGTGAATCAACGGAAATTGAATCGACCACCGCCAAGCGACCGTCACGTGCCAGCTGGGACAGGATGGCAGCCATGCCAGCGCGGTACATCTTTTTGTTGACCTTCTGCGAGAAGTTCTCGTCAGGGCGGTTCGGGAAGATGCGTCCGCCTCCACGCCACAGCGGCGAGGACGTCATACCAGCACGTGCACGGCCGGTGCCCTTTTGGTTGAACGGCTTCTTGGTGGAGTGGCTGACTTCGCCGCGGTCCATCTGGGCGCGCGTGCCTTGCCGTGCGTTGGCCTGAAAGGCCACCACGATCTGGTGCACCAACGCTTCGTTGTACTCGCGTGCAAACACCGTGTCGGGCGCATCAAACTTGGCAGTGGCCTGACCCTGTTCATTGAGGAGCTCGAGTTGCATCTTCAAGCCCCTTTCTGCGTGGTTTTGGGCTGGCCCTTGATGGCCAGACGCACGGTGACAAACCCGTTTTTGGAGCCAGGAACCGCACCACGCACCATCAGCAGCGAGCGCGCCTCATCCACACGCACAATGTCCAGGTTCTGGGTGGTGACGGTGTCGTCGCCCATGTGACCAGTCATCTTCTTGCCCGGAAACACGCGGCCCGGGTCCTGTGCCATCGAAATCGAGCCTGGCACATTGTGCGAACGACTGTTGCCGTGCGACGCGCGCTGCGATTTGAAATTGTGCCGTTTGATGGTGCCGGCAAAGCCCTTACCAATGGACGTGCCCTGCACGTCCACGCGCTGGCCCGCGGCAAACACGCTGCCCACCGACACCACAGCGCCGGCTTGGTACTGGCCCGCTACTTCAGCGGCAACCCGAAATTCTTTCAGGATTTCACCCGCCTCAACACCGGCCTTGGCCAGGTGCCCGGCTGCGGGCTTGCTGACGCGGCTGGCTTTGCGGGCACCAAACGCAACTTGCAGCGCGTTGTAGCCATCGGTGGCAGCCGTCTTAACTTGCGTGACGCGGTTATTAGACACGTCGAGCACCGTCACGGGGATGGTGTCACCATCGTCCGTGAAGATGCGCATCATGCCCACCTTGCGGCCCAGCAAGCCGAGCTGTTCGCTCATGCTCATGGATATTTTCTCCAGCCCCAATGCTTGCTCAGCATGAAGGCCTTTGTTCACGATCCCGACATCGATTGGTCGGGGTGGTATTTCCGCCCCGGGACAATCTAAAGCGATTGCTCGGGGCGGTTTTGCTTCGATGAGGCCACGGCCTCATCGAGCGAAGCCTTCTATTGTAGCAGCAGAAGCGGTGTGCGCCGCAGACTGCTACCACAAAGCTGCATCACTGCAGCTTGATTTCCACGTCCACACCGGCCGGCAGGTCCAGCTTCATCAGTGCGTCTACGGTCTTGTCAGTGGGATCCACAATGTCCATCAGACGTTGGTGGGTGCGGATCTCGAACTGGTCGCGACTGGTCTTGTTGACGTGCGGCGAGCGCAGGATGTCAAAACGCTGCATGCGCGTCGGCAAGGGCACCGGTCCCTTGACGATGGCGCCGGTGCGCTTGGCCGTTTCAACAATCTCGGCAGCCGACTGGTCAATCAGTTTGTAGTCGAAGGCCTTGAGGCGAATGCGGATCTTCTGTTTGGCTGACATGGTGGATCCTTATTCGATGATCTTGGCCACGACACCGGCGCCCACGGTGCGGCCGCCTTCACGGATGGCGAAGCGCAGACCTTCTTCCATCGCGATCGGGTTGATCAGCTTGACCGTGATGCTGACGTTGTCGCCAGGCATCACCATTTCTTTGTCTTTCGGCAGCTCAACCGCGCCCGTCACATCGGTCGTGCGGAAGTAAAACTGCGGCCGGTAGTTGTTGAAGAACGGCGTGTGGCGGCCGCCCTCTTCTTTGCTCAGCACGTAGATCTCGGCCGTGAAGTGGGTGTGCGGCTTCACGCTGTTGGGTTTGCAGAGAACCTGGCCACGCTGCACGTCCTCGCGTTTGGTGCCGCGCAGCAAGATACCCACGTTGTCGCCAGCCATGCCCTGGTCCAGCAGCTTGCGGAACATTTCCACGCCCGTGCAAGTGGTCTTTTGGGTGGCTGCAATGCCAACTATTTCAATTTCTTCGCCGACTTTGATGACACCGCGCTCGATACGGCCAGTGACCACCGTGCCACGTCCTGAAATGCTGAAGACGTCTTCGACGGGCATCAGGAATGCACCGTCGATGGCACGCTCAGGCTGCGGAATGTAGGTGTCGAGTGCGTCGGCCAGTTTCATGATGGCTTGCTCGCCCAGCTCGCCTTTGTCGCCTTCCATCGCCAGCTTGGCGCTGCCGTGGATGATGGGGGTGCTGTCGCCAGGGATGTCGTACTTGTCCAGCAATTCGCGGACTTCCATTTCCACCAGTTCCAGCAGTTCGGCGTCGTCCACCATGTCGCACTTGTTGAGAAACACGATGATGTACGGCACACCCACCTGGCGGGCCAGCAGAATGTGTTCACGGGTCTGGGGCATGGGCCCGTCGGCGGCACTGCACACCAAGATGGCGCCGTCCATCTGGGCGGCACCGGTGAT
>JANNMQ010000220.1:0-6050 GCA_031398045.1 Rubrivivax sp. | reverse complement strand
GGAGGCGCAGTTTGGCACTGGCCGAGACGATCCGACCTTCGTCGAAGGCCACTTCCACAACCGCGCCGCGTGTGCGTACCCGTCTGCTGGTGCGCCGAAGCTCGGTGCGAAAGCGCACCGCCGGCTCGATGCCCTTCGCACGCAACCGGCGCAGCAGCCCTACCAGCCGGTCTCCCGGTGCCGTGCCGGCATGCGCTGCAGCGTCGGGGCTGGCGTCGGGCCGAACCGCTTCGTGCTCGAAGCGCTCCAGTGCGTTGGGGCCCACGGACTTCAAGGTCTGGATCCAGCGTTGCCCTTCCCGTCGCAGCTGCCAAGACAGGCCCGCGCGGGCCAGGCTGCGGTCTTCGGTGTCCAGATACACCGCAGTCAACGTCTTGCGCTCAAGCGTGGTGGTACCTCGTTCCAGTTCGGCCATCACCACGGCCCGTGCGGCCTGTGGAACGAGAAACTTCAGTTCGATTTCGGGTTGTTTGTTCACGACAGAATCTGCGGACACAGCGCGGTGCTTGCGCGCCGCATGCTCAGCTGCAAACAGATGCAAACAGATGCAGGTTCACGCTCACCGCCTGCATCCTACTGCCAGCAGCAGGCCGCCAGCATCTGCCGAAAATGGCAGCAGGTTGACAAGATGGCTCTGCGGGGTGGCGGCGGCGCCCCGCCTTCGACGCGCAGTCAGTTCGAAGGTTAGTCAGCGCAAATGCATCTGTTCAAATCGCTTCGCAGCAAAGGGAACCGTGAGAGCCCAATTCGCTCGATCCATGGATTGGCACTGTGTGGTTGGGTTGAAGCGTGGCGGCTGACTCATCCGCGCTGCGATGCAGCGCAGTTTCAAAGTGAGCGTTTCACTGTCAGTTGTAGCGCCATGCGCATCGAACGTTCGTAGACCTCGGCACTCGATCGTCGTGCCTGGGCTGCCAGCGAACGGCGCTGCATCTGTCAGCTCCAGATCGGCCGGCAACCCTTCCGTGCAGGCGGCGCCGACTTCACTGATGGTCTGATCGAGCGCAGCGCCGCCGATGCGGGCTGCACGGACACGATGACCGTAGGTGCCGGCGCAGCGCGATGCGCCGGCTGTCAGCGCTGCGCTCGGCGCGGGCCGACGAGTCCGAAGGCTGCGCCCTGGGGGTCTCGTGCGTGCAGGCTGTATTCGCCGCCGGGAATCTCGTGCGGTCCTTCAAGCACCTGGCCACCGCTTGCCTTGATGGTCTCCAGGGCGACATCGATGTCCTCGACCCCGATGTAGCAGATCCAGCGCGGCGCCTGGCCCGCTGGGCTGCGCATCAATGCGCCGATGTTGACGCCGTTGGCGGCCAGGAAGTGATAGTCGCCCATCGCGCCCATGGGCATAGAGCCGACGGCATCCCAGCCGAACCGAGCCTTGTAGAACGCGAGCGCCGCAACCTCGTCCCTGGCTGCGATCTCGTTCCAGCGCACGTGGCGCGCGTCGGCAACGCGGAATGCGGGGCTGCTGTCATCAAGCGCGCTGCGCATCACGTACAACGGCGCGCCGTCGGGGTCGGCAAGCATGGCGACTCGCCCGACGTTCGGGATGTCCATCGCGGGCATCTGCACGCTGCCTCCCGCCGCAGTCCAGTCAGCCACCGCAACGTCAACGTCGGGCACCGCCACATAGCCCAACCACACCGGCTTCGCGCCGGGTATCTGGTCGGTGATCTGCATCAAGCCGCCGGCGGGGCCGTCACCTGCGTCGAGGATACGGTAGTCCATGCCCGGCTGACCGCTGTCACTGGCTTTCCAGCCCACAACGTCGCCATAAAAACGCTGCGCGGCGTCAGCGTCGCTGGTCAGCAATTCGTACCAGATGAAGTCGCCCTTGGCGCCTTTGGAATCGCCCATTTCAGTTCTCCAGCGTGACGACACGGGTGAAGCCACCATACACCATGCGCTTCATGTCGAACGGCATCTCCATACCCTCGGGCGGCTTCATGTTTTCGTCGTTCATCATCTGCTTCGCGGCGGTGTCGCAGACTTCGCGCGACGGCCATTCCATGAAGGCGAACACAATCTTCTCGTCCGCCTCGGCCTTCACGGCGCGGCGAAAGTCGGTCACTTTGCCATCGGGCACATCGTCGCCCCAGGCTTCGACGACGCGCAGCGCACCGTATTTCTTGAACATGGTCCACGCGTTTTCGGCCATCTTGCGGTAGTCGTCACGTTTGCCCGCTGGCACCGGCACGATGAAGCCTTGTACATAGCTGTCGCCGGTGTGCTCACCTTGCTCGACGATGGGCTCGAAGCCGCCGTAAATCATGCGCTTGGCATCAAATGGCATCGGGTTTTTCACCGGGTCGAAGCGCTCGTCAGTCTTGCCGATTTCGTCCATGCGCTGCATCACGCTGTCGCGGCTGGCTTTGTCGGGCCACTCAATCCACGAAAACACCACAGTTTCATCGTCCTTGGCCGCAACCGCGCCTTGGAAGTCGGTGGTCTTGCCTTTGGGCACGTCAGCGCCCCAGCACTCGACCACGCGGGTGGCGCCGTGATCGATGAACACGCTGTCGCCCTTGTTGGCGTGGGCGATGAACGTTTGCTTGTTTGCGGTCGGCACTGCAATGACAAATCCGTCGATGTAGGACATCAGTTGCTCCTGGTGGTCGGTGGGGTGTTCAGCCGCGCGCTGCGGGCTCGATCTTCGCGCAGGCCATTGTCTGCTTCGGCATCAGCGACAGCGCCGGCAACAGCACCACCGCATAGAGCGCGATGCCTGAGTTCGCTGGTGCTGAACAAGGCAGCGCGGTGGCGGTCAGGCATTTTTTCATACGGTTCTCCGGGGTTGCTGATGCAGGTACGACGGCCGAAGCCACGCCGATTCGACAAGCGCCCGACTGACCGGTGAAGCCGCGGGGGTACAGGCTGAGGGCAGCAAGGCCTACTTCGTCGGCCACGTCAACAAGGGCCGCATCCCTTAGAGTGGGCGACCGAACCCGCCCTGAGCGCCGATGAAACGCGAAGTGTTCGTTGCTGCACCGCAGCCACCAGCTGAACAGGTGGAATTGATGTTGGCGCGCATCGAGCAGAGCCGCGCCTTCAAAAGTTCACCGCGACACCGCGCCTTGCTGCGCCATCTGGTGGGCCGCAGCCTGGCCGACGAGCTGGTGGGCCTGAAGGAAACGGTCATTGCGGTGGAGGTGTTCGGCCGTTCGGCCAGCCACTTCGACCCGCGTTTTGACAGCATCGTGCGCGTGGAAGCGCGACGCCTGCGCAAGCGGCTGGCCAGTTACTTTGGCGCTGAGGGCCGCGACTCGCCGCTGCGCATCGAGCTGCCGGTGGGCAGTTATGTGCCTTTGATCGTCGCGCGCGACGCCGCACCTGCCTTCCGCGCCGACGAAAGCCGCCGTGCGCGCGACCTGGTGGAGCGGGGTGACCATTACTTGCGCCAGGCCTTGTCCCAAACCACGCTGGAACAGGCACTGCAGCGCTTTGACGCGGCGCTGCGCGAATCGCCCGGGCTCGTTGCCGCCTATGTGGGCCTGGGCCGCGCCTGGCTGAACCTGGCCACCGGCTGGTACGTGGCGCCTGCCGTGGCCTCTGAACATGCGGCTGAGGCGCTGCAGGCGGCGCTGGCGCTCGACCCGCAGCATGCGGTGGCGCAGGTGCTGCTGGGCGCCATCCAGCACCAGTTTCAACACGACTGGGCCGCGGCGCAGCGCAGCTTCAAACGTGCCGTGGCGCTGGCGCCCGACACCGCCTTTGTGCATTCGGCTTACGGCTGCCACCTGTTCATGCACGGCGCCTTTGAAGAGGCCGAAGCCGCGCTGACGCTGGCGCGCCGGCTGGACCCGCAGTACGTCAACACTCGCATCCACATGGTGAACCTGCGCATCGCGCAGGGCCGGCTGGATGACGCAGCGGCTGAAACCGAAGCCCTGCGCGACATTGCACCGGGCACCATCTCGGCCGGCGGCCTGGCGGCGTTGATTGCGCTGCTGCGCGGCGACTTCGCCACGGCCGAAACCTTGTATGCGCAGATTTGTGCTGCGCTGCCCAACTACCCGGGCTGTTTCATCGCGCTGGCCGGTGCCCAGGCGGCGGCGGGCCGTGTGGCCGAAGCTGATGCCTTGTTGGCCGACACGCTGGCCCGCTTTGACCACAGCCTGATATCGCCCTATGTGCTGGCCATCTGCGCCACCCGCCGGGGCCGGGCTGACGAGGCCTTTGCGCTGCTGCAGCGCGCGCTGCGCGAACGCGACCCCAACGCGGTGCAGATCGGACAGGACCCGAGCTTCCTGCCCCTGCAGGGCGATGCCCGCTGGTCGCCGCTGGTGGCTGCACTGCGCCAACCCCGCAGGGCGGGCCGGTCTTGAAGCGACAGTTGACTCGCTGATGGCCGACCTGCCGCGCCCTTGATGGCCACAGCACCGCGCTCATGACGGTCATCGCTCCGCGTCCATCATGAACATCGCTCCGCGCACATCATGAGCATCGTTCCGCGCACATCATGAACATCGCTCCGCGATGGTGCTGGGCGGTGGCCGTAGGGGCCTTGCCGGTGGCCTGGCTGCTGGCACGCACGGGCCACGGCATGTCGGCTACGCCGCCGTCGCTACAGGGTCTGGCGGGGCTGGTGCTGCTGGCGGCGGCCGAAGAGCTGGTTTTTCGGGGCGGGTTGCAGACTGCGTTGGCTAAAAAGTGGTCCGTGCTGGCCCGCCAGCGCTGGGGCTTGAGCGGCGCCAACCTGCTGACCAGTGTGGTGTTCAGTGTTGCTCATCTGTGGGCACATGCACCGCTGCAGGCCGCAATGGTGTTTCCGGTGTCGCTGCTGCTCGGTGCCAGCCTGGAACAGAGCCACCGCCTGCGGGTACCGGTGGCCTTGCACATCTGGTTCAACCTGGCGCTGTATGGCATGAGTGGGCTGCAAGGGGTGCGCTAAACGGCTCTGTGCGTGTCTGCTTGCGACGCCAGCGCAGCACCAGCACCGCCAGTGCCAGCAGCGGCAGGCTCAGGTCACGTTGCCCGGGTGTGCTGACGGTGCAACCACCACCCCCACCGCCGCCCCCGGCAGCACCCACCGCGGCCGGGTCACGCACGGTGACGCTGGCTTCGGCTGTGGATTTCACCGCTTCGGTGTTGCCGGCGCCGTCGCTGGCCAGCACGTGGAAGTTATAGCTGTGGCCCACCACACCGCTGAACACACCTGCTGTCGTCGTCACGGCCGATTGCCACACCGTGTAGGCGCTGCCGTTGTCGGACACCCACACGGTGTAGCTGCGCGCACCCGCTCCGCTGTCGGTGGCTGACCAGGCCACGTCTACAGCGGTGCTGTCGCTCTTTTGCGTGGCCGCCGTTACACGCCCCACCGGCGGCGTGCTGTCCAGCGTGTTCACCCAGGTGGGCGTGGCGATGGGCGCGTTGCTGTCAAACACGATGGACGCGGCGTTCTGCCACTTGGTGCCTTCGGGCAAGCCTGGCTTGGGGTTGATGCTGAAGTTGACATAGCCCTGGCCCTGCGTGCCGTTCACATTAGGCGGCAGGAAACCCAGTGTCGGGTCGCTGGGCGGCAGCTGGGTGGCCGGGTCCAACGTGGTGAAGGTCCACTTCAGCAAGCCCGTGCTGGGGTTCAGGCTGCCGGCCACACGCACCGCGATGCTGGTGTTGATGTTGACCACGGTGGCGTAGCTGGTCAGACCCGGCGGCACCTGAATGCGGTGCGCGCCCCAGCTGATGGGCCCCAGGCTCAGGCTGGCCAGGTCGTAGGTGGTGGTGTCGAGTTGGTCGGTGATCACGACCTCTGCCGCCGGCAGCCCGGCGCTGGCCAGGTTTTCGAATGCGATTTGGTAACGCATCGTGCTGGCAGTGGCGATGTGGTGCACGGCCGAGCCATCGCCCACGGGGCCGGACTTGTCGTTGGGGTCAACCGCGTTCAGCGCCTTGATGATGTGGCGGATGCGGTTCCAAGCGTTGCGCCTGAAAGAACCATCGGGGTCGCAGTCGTTGACGATGTTGAAGGCATTGAGTGCGTTTTGCAGCACATTGGGCAGCAGGCTCGACGCAGCGTTCTGAGCCGCATCGGCCATGGTTGCAGAAACCGA
>JANNMQ010000195.1:0-1557 GCA_031398045.1 Rubrivivax sp. | reverse complement strand
GCCATCGTGCGCCAGCCGGCGGTGTACCTGTTCGACGAGCCGCTGTCGAATCTGGACGCCAAGCTGCGTGCCCAGACGCGGCTGGAGATTCAGAAGCTGCACCGCGAACTGGGCGTCACATCGCTTTTTGTAACCCACGATCAGGTGGAAGCCATGACGCTGGCGCAGCGCATGATTGTGATGAACGCCGGCCGCATCGAACAGATCGGCACGCCCGAGCAGGTCTACCACACGCCCGCCACCACTTTCGTGGCCAGCTTCATCGGCAGCCCACCGATGAACCTGATGCCCGGCCAGGCTGACGGTACGCGGTTCACCACCGGCGGCCAGACGTTGACGCTGGCCGCAGCCGCGCCGCGCCATGGTGCGCTGACGCTGGGGGTACGCCCCGAACATGCCGCGATGGGTGCCGGCAGCGGCTGGCCGATGCAGGTAGAACTGCTGGAGATGCTGGGCGCCGAGCGGCTGGTGTACGGGCGGCTGGGCGGCGCGGCCTTCACCCTGCGCATTGAAGGCATCCTGCCTCCGCCGCAGCCGGGCAGCACGGTGCAACTGCATGTGCAGCCCGAACAGCTGCACTGGTTTGACAGCAGCAGCGGTCAACGAGTGGGTTGACGTCGGGCCGTGGCAGACCCCGTCCTGACCGACTGGCCCTTTCCTTTGTGGATAGCGCACCGCGGTGCGGGCAAGTTGGCGCCGGAAAACACACTCGCCGCGTTCCGCATGGGGGCTGCACACGGTTACCGGGCTTTTGAATGCGACGTCAAGCTCAGCGCCGACGGCGTGCCCTTCTTGTTGCACGATGCCACGTTGGAAAGAACCACAAGCGGCGTGGGCACTGCCGGTGACCAGCCCTGGTCGGCCTTGTCGCTGCTGGACGCCGGCAGCTGGCACCACCGCGGCCACGCCGGTGAACCCCTGCCGAGCTTGGTGGCCATAGCGCGCTATGTGCAGGCCAACGGCTTTGCGCTGAACGTCGAGATCAAGCCTACACCCGGCACCGAGCGCAAAACTGGAGCAGCCGTGGGCCGCGCCTGCGCCGCGCTGTGGGCGGGCAACCGCGCGCCGTTGCTTTTCAGTTCTTTTCGGCCCGATGCGCTGCAAGCGGCCCAGGAAACGGCGTCGCAGATCCCGCGGGCGCTGTTGCTGGACACCTTGTGGGACGGCTGGGTCACCGTGGTGCAGGCGCTGACTTGCGTGGCCGTGGTCACCAACCACAAGGTGATGGACGCGGCACTGATGCAACAGCTGCGCAACCGCGGCCTGCGCGGCCTTTGTTACACGGTCAACGAAGCAGCCGACGTGCAGCGGCTGCAAGCGCTGGGCATCGACGGCATCATCACTGACGCGGTGGACCGGTTCTCGCCTGCGTGAAAGCGGGGGCGGTGCGCTGCAACAAGCGCTGCAACAGGCGCTGCAACAGGCGCAGCGGCAGACGATCGCTACTGTGGCCTCACCTCAGCCTCCACACCCAACCATTCCGATTCCCGTTCAGGCTCCGGCAATTGTTTGAGTTGCCGGATCATCGGCAGCCGCCAGGCCACCAGCACCAACAGC
>JANNMQ010000188.1:0-1580 GCA_031398045.1 Rubrivivax sp. | reverse complement strand
CCCAGCTTGCGCGGGTTGTTGAACTCGTCCAGGGTGGTCTTCTTGACCGTGCCCATCGAGGTGGCCATGAACACGTGGTGGTCGGCCGGAAAGCTGCGGAACTCACCGGTGAGGGGCAGCACCACGTTGATCTTCTCGCCTTCGGCCAGCGGGAACATGTTGACGATGGGGCGCCCACGTGAGCCGCGCGAGCCGGAGGGCGCCTCCCACACCTTGAGCCAGTACATGCGACCCCGGTTGGAGAAGCACAGGATCCAGTCATGGGTGTTGGCAATGAAGAGCTGGTCGATCCAGTCGTCTTCCTTGGTGGCCGTGGCCTGCTTGCCGCGGCCGCCGCGCCGCTGGGCCCGGTACTCCGACAGCGGCTGGCTCTTGATGTAGCCCAGGTGGCTGAGCGTCACGACCATGTCGGTCGGCGTGATCAGGTCTTCGGTAGCCAGGTCCTGCGCGTTGTGCTCGACGATGCTGCGGCGCGCACCGGCCTTGGTCTGGCCGAACTCCTGGCGCACGGTGGCCAGCTCCTCGCCGATGATGGTGGACACCCGCTCGGGCCGGGACAGGATGTCCAGCAGGTCGTCGATCTCGCCCATGACCTCTTTGTATTCGGCCACGATCTTGTCCTGCTCCAGGCCGGTCAGGCGCTGCAGCCGCATCTGCAGGATTTCCTGCGCCTGCGTGTCGGACAGCCGGTACAGGCCGTCACCGCCCATGCCGTAGGCGCGCTCCAGGCCTTCGGGCCGGTAGTCGTCGGCGTTGATGACGCCGCCGTCGGCACGGGCGCGGGTCAGCATCTCGCGCACCAGCTGGCTGTCCCAGCTGCGGGTCATCAGTTCGGCCTTGGCCACCGGCGGGGTGGGTGACTCCCGGATGATGCGGATGAACTCATCGATGTTGGCCAGCGCCACCGCCAAGCCTTCCAGCACGTGGCCGCGCTCGCGCGCCTTGCGCAGGTTGAAGACCGTGCGCCGCGTGACGACCTCACGCCGGTGCTGCAAGAAGACCTGGATCAGGTCCTTCAGGTTGCACAGGCGCGGCTGGCCGTCGATCAGGGCCACCATGTTGATACCGAAGGTGTCCTGCAGCTGGGTCTGCTTGTAGAGGTTGTTGAGCACCACCTCCGGCACTTCGCCGCGCTTGAGCTCGATCACCAGGCGCATGCCGGACTTGTCGGATTCGTCCTGGATGTGGCTGATGCCCTCGATCTTCTTCTCGTTGACCAGCTCGGCCATGCGCTCCTGCAGCGTCTTCTTGTTCACCTGGTAGGGAAGCTCGTCGACGATGATGGCCTGGCGCTGGCCTTTGTCTATGTCCTCAAAATGGCATTTGGCGCGCATCACCACCCGGCCGCGTCCGGTGCGGTAGCCATCCTTGACACCGTTGATGCCGTAAATGATGCCGCCCGTGGGAAAGTCCGGCGCCGGAATGATCTCCATCAGCTCGTCGATGGACGCCTCCGGATTCTTCAACAGGTGCAGGCAGGCATCGACCACTTCGTTGAGGTTGTGCGGCGGCACGTTGGTTGCCATGCCCACGGCAATACCCGCCGAGCCGTTGACCAGCAGGTTGGGTAACCGCGAGGG
>JANNMQ010000404.1:0-2838 GCA_031398045.1 Rubrivivax sp. | reverse complement strand
ACCCGCCCGTTTCAGGTCAGCGCTATCAACTGCTGCAAGGTGGCCAAGGTGTCGGCTTCGTGCAGCGGCTTGTCGGGGCGCAGGCGCAGCATGCGCGGAAAGCGCACTGCCACGCCGCTCTTGTGGCGCGGGCTGGCACCGATGCCTTCAAAACCAATCTCGAACACCAGCGTCGGCCGCACGCTGCGCACGGGGCCGAATTTTTCCAGCGTGTTGTTGCGCACCACCTGGTCCACGGCCTTGAATTCTGCGTCGCTGAGGCCTGAATAGGCTTTTGCAAAGGGCAGCAGCAGCAGTGCGCCGCTGCCGCGTGCAGGCGCCGGTTCACGCCGGCTGATGGCGTCAACCACGGCCTGTGCTTCTGCGGCATCGGCCGGTTGCCGGCTCCACACCGCGAAGGTGTAGTCGGTGTAGATGCTGGCGCGGCGGCCATGGCCGGCCTGCGCGTAGATGAGCACGGCGTCCACGGCCAGCGGGTCCACTTTCCACTTCCACCACAAACCACCGGCCTTGATGCGGCCACTGCCGTAGCGGCTGTCCAAAGCCTTCAACATAAAACCTTCCACACCCCGGGCACGCGACTGCTCACGCAGCGCCGCTGCGGCCTCCCAACTGGCCACCTGCACCGCAGGCGACAGCTTGAAGGGTCCGGAAGACCCCGGCGCCGGGCCCTCCAGCAGCCGCTGCAGCGCATGACGGCGCTGCTGCTGCGGCAGCGCACGCAGGTCGGCGCCGCTGCTTTCCAGCAAGTCGTAGGCGATAAAAGCCACGGGCGCATCGGCCAGCAACTTCTTGCCCACCGTTTTGCGGTTGATGCGCTGCTGCAGCAACTTGAACGGCGCGGGCTGCTCCGCCCCTTCGTGCCAGGCCAGCAGTTCACCGTCCAGCACGGTGCCGTCGGGCAGCTGCGCTGCGCGCGCCACCACTTCAGGAAAACGTTCGGTGACCAGCTCCTCGCCGCGTGACCAGACCCACACCTGGCCACTGCGCTTGACCACCTGGGCGCGGATGCCGTCGTATTTCCATTCGATCAACCAGTCGTGCACTGCACCCAGCGTATGCGGAGCGGCCTGAAGCGCATGGGCCAGAAAAAAGGGGTAAGGCTGACCTGGCGGCTGGCTGCCCTGCCCGGCTGGTGCCACCAGCGCTTGCCAGCGGCTGGCGCTGGGTGTGGCCTTGGCATCCGTCCAGCCCACCAGGCGCTGGGCGACCAGCGCCGGGTCCAGCCCCGTCAACTGCGCCAACGCGCGCTGCACCAGCAGCTTGCTGACGCCGACCCGAAAACCACCACCGATCAGTTTGATCAGCAGGTAACGGCCGCCGGCGTCCAGCTCGGCCCAGAACTGCAGCACCTGCTGCACCTGTTCAGCAGGCGGCAAACCGCGCAGGGGCAGCAGGCGATCGGACATCCAGTGCGCCAGGCCCAGCGCTGACACGTCGCCGTTGCGGTGGTTGGCCGGCAGGATGTGGGCGATGGTCTCCGCCAGGTCACCCACCGCCTGGTAACAAGCCTCAAACAGCCAGTCGTCGACACCGGCTTGCTGGCAGGCGGCCGCGCGCAGCACGGCCACCGGCACCAGCTGGCGCGGCCGGCCACCGGCCAGCACGTACACCGCCCAGGCGGCGTCTTCGGGCGCTGCTTCGCGCAAGTGCTGCACCAACGCGGCCAGCTTGTCGTTGGTAGCGGTGCTGGCGTCCAGGGCTTCGTAGAGTGCGGCGAAGTGCTGCATGACCTTCAGCCTTCGGCTTTGGAATCCACGTCGACATCGACGTTGGCGTCTGTGCCGGGGTCTGTGCTGGGGTCTGTGCTGGGGTCTGCGCTGGCGTCTGCGCTGGTTCCAGCTTCTGCCAGCGCAGCCGGTGCACCGGGGTCCGATGCGGTAGCGGCGTCACCATCGTCGCTGCCATAGGCGGTGTTGAAACTGCCGGCCTGCAGACCCTGCTGTTGCAGCCAACGCACCATCACCGCTTCATAACCGTGGGTGACGATGACGCGGCTGGCGCCCGTGGCGGCAATGGCGCGCTGCAGGCCCGGCCAGTCGGCGTGGTCGCTGAGCACAAAGCCGCGGTCCAGGCCCTGGCGGCGGCGCGCGCCGCGCAGCTGCATCCAGCCGCTGGCGAAAGCGTCGCGCTGTTCACCCAGGCGGCGCGCCCACGCGCTGCCCAGCACGGCCGGTGGTGCAACCACCAGCGCGCGCTGCAACAGCAACTTGTCAGCCACGTCGTCCAGCAGCTGCGTGGGCGGCAAGGGCACACCGGCTGCGCGGTAGGCCTGGTTCAGCGGCTCCACCGCACCGTGCACCACGATGGCGCCGATGCTGGCATCCACCCCCGCCAGCAAACGCTGCGCCTTGCCAAAGCTGTAGCCCAGCAGCAGGCTGGCGCGGCCGGCTTCGGCATTGGCCTGCCACCAAGCGTTGATCTGCGCCATCACCTCGGCCTGCGGCCGCCAGCGGTAGATGGGCAGGCCGAAGGTGCTCTCGGTGATGAAGCACTCGCAGCGCACGGGCTCGAAGGGCGCGCAGGTGGCGTTGACGTCGTCGCTGTGGCCGCTGCAGAAGTAGTCGCCCGAGGCCACCCAGACCCGGCCCCGGTGTTCGATGCGCACCTGCGCCGAGCCCAGCACGTGGCCCGCCGGATGCAGGCTCACGCGCGCGCCCTCGATCTGCACCGCCTCGCCGTAGGCCAGCCGCTGCAGCGCGATCGGCCCCAGCCGCGCGCGCAGCACGCCTTCGCTCACTTCGGTGGCCAGGTAGGCGCCATGGCCGCGGCGGGCGTGGTCGGCGTGGGCGTGGGTGACGACGGCGCGCTCCACGGGCCGCCAGGGGTCGATGTGGA
>JANNMQ010000133.1:0-4891 GCA_031398045.1 Rubrivivax sp. | reverse complement strand
GACTACTTCCACGACGTCAAGGACCTGGCCGACAAGGGCAGCGCCAATGCGAAGGAAGTGCTGCAGTCGTGGGCCGACGCCGAGTGGTTCACCTCGCGTCCCGAAGTGCCGCAAAGCCTGACCCTGACCGTGTTCAAGGTCACCGGCGAAACCAATACCGACGACCTGTCGCCGGCGCCCGATGCCTGGAGCCGCCCCGACATTCCGCTGCACTACCTGGCGATGCTGAAGAACACGCGCGAGGGTGCGGCTTTCAAGCCCGAAGAAGACGGCAAGCGCGGGCCGATGCAGTTCATCGACGAGCTGAAGAAAAAGGGCCATCTGGTGGCCTACGTGGGCGACGTGGTGGGCACCGGCTCTTCACGCAAAAGCGCCACCAACAGCGTGGTCTGGGCCACCGGCCAAGACATTCCTTTTGTGCCCAACAAGCGTTTCGGTGGTGTCACGCTGGGCGGCAAAATTGCACCCATCTTTTTCAACACGCAGGAAGACAGCGGCTCGCTGCCTATCGAAGTGGATGTCAGCGGTTTGGAGATGGGCGATGTGCTCGACATCCAGCCCTACGACGGCAAGATCTTGAAAAACGGCGCCGTCGTCAAAACCTTCCAGCTGCGCAGCGAGGTGCTGTTCGATGAAGTGCGTGCCGGTGGCCGCATCAACCTGATCATCGGCCGCAGCCTGACGGCCAAGGCGCGTGAATTTCTGGGCCTGCCAGCCAGCAGCACCTTCCGCCTGCCCGCAGCGCCCACGGCCACCAAGGCCGGCTACACCGTGGCGCAGAAAATGGTGGGCCGTGCGATTGGCCTGCCCGAAGGCCAAGGCGTGCGCCCCGGCACTTATTGCGAACCCCGCATGACCACCGTCGGCAGCCAGGACACCACGGGCCCGATGACGCGCGACGAGCTGAAAGACCTGGCTTGCCTGGGCTTCAGTGCCGACCTGGTGATGCAGAGCTTCTGCCACACCAGCGCCTACCCCAAGCCCGTCGACGTGAAGACACACCGCGAACTGCCGGCCTTCATGAGCAACCGCGGTGGTGTCAGCCTGCGCCCCGGTGACGGCGTCATCCACAGCTGGCTGAACCGCCTGCTGCTGCCCGACACCGTGGGCACCGGCGGCGACAGCCACACCCGCTTCCCCATCGGCATCAGCTTCCCGGCCGGTTCAGGACTGGTGGCTTTCGGCGCCGCCACCGGCGTGATGCCGCTGGACATGCCCGAAAGCGTGCTGGTGCGCTTCAAGGGTGAGATGCAGCCCGGTGTGACGCTGCGCGACCTGGTGCATGCCATTCCGCTGTATGCCATAAAGCGGGGACTGTTGACGGTGGCCAAAGCCGGCAAGATCAACGCTTTCTCGGGTCGCATTCTGGAAATCGAAGGCCTGCCTAACCTGAAAGTGGAGCAGGCATTCGAGCTGAGTGATGCCAGTGCCGAGCGCAGCGCCGCCGGCTGCACCATCAAGCTGAACCCCGAGCCGATCAAGGAATACCTGAACAGCAACGTGGTACTGATGAAGACGATGATCGCCAACGGCTATCAGGACGCACGCACGCTGGAGCGCCGCATCGCCAAGGTGGAAGCCTGGCTGGCCAACCCGCAGCTGCTGCAAGCCGACAAAGACGCGGAATATGCCGAGGTCATCGAGATCGACCTGGCCGAGATCAAGGAGCCCATCCTGTGCTGCCCGAATGACCCCGACGACGCCAAGTTTCTGTCCCAGGTGGCGGGCACCAAGATCGACGAAGCTTTCATCGGCAGCTGCATGACCAACATCGGCCACTTCCGTGCCGCCGCCAAACTGCTGGCTGGCCAGCGCGACATACCCGTCAAACTGTGGGTAGCCCCACCCACCAAGATGGACCAGAGTGAGCTGATCAAAGAAGGCCACTACGCCAACTTCGGCGCTGCCGGTGCGCGCACCGAACAGCCCGGCTGCAGCCTGTGCATGGGCAACCAGGCGCAGGTGCGTGAAGGCGCCACGGTGGTCAGCACCAGCACACGCAACTTCCCCAACCGGCTGGGCAAAAACACCAACGTGTACCTGGCGTCTGCCGAGCTGGCGGCCATCGCGTCACGCCTGGGCCATATCCCGTCGGTGGCCGAATACCATGAAGCCATGGGCGTGGTGAACAAGGACGGCGCGGCGATCTACAAGTACCTGAACTTTGACCAGATTGAAGAATATGCTGATGCGGCGAAGGCAGTGCCCATCACAGCCTGAGCAAGGCGCATTGCGGCAGCACTGAAACTGAAGACCCGCTGAGGCGGGTCTTTTCACAAGTCGCGATCTGTTCCCCGTTTTCCGCAGACCGCACGCACGCAAACTTTCTGCCAGGTTCTAGATCAACGACGCCTGCGCTGGACCGACTGGCTCGCGCCGCAGGGAAAGCCCTCGCAAGTGCGACGCGATGGCCCCAACTCCGCGCGCCCGGAGGGCCCGGATGGTGTGCACCTCAACGCGCAACTTTCCCATCCGGTTGGGGCCTGCAACGTGTCGACCGCTGTCAAAACCACAATGGATATCCTTCGTGGTCCAATGACCCCTGAACCTGGAGATCCCGAGCACATGAACCAGCACCACCCGCTGCGCAGCCACACCCGTCGCCTGTGTTTCATGTTCGCCTTGGCCGCAGCCGCTGTTGGGGCGGGTGCTGCGTTGGCTCAGCCCACCGTGCCCGGCAGCGCTGGTGCCACGGCTTACCCCAAAGCCGGCCGCGTGACCATCGTGGTGCCTTTTGCACCTGGTGGCGCCACCGACATCCTGGCCCGGCTGCTGGCTGATGAACTGGGCAGGCGGTGGAACACGCCGGTGGTGGTGGACAACAAACCGGGCGCTGGGGGTGGCATAGGCACTGAATTTGTGGCTCGCGCAGCCGCCGACGGCTACACCCTGCTGCTGGGCACACAGACCGCGCTGGCCGTCAACCCGGTGCTGCTGCGGCGGGTGCCCTACAACGTCGAGCGTGATTTTGCGCCCATCACACAGCTGGCCCACACGCCCCTGATCTTGCTGGCCAGCAACCAGGCCGGCGCTTCGGGCCTGGTCCCGCTGCTGACACGTATCAAGACCGAACCGCAAGGGCTCAGCTACGGCAGCAGCGGCATCGGCACGTCGCAACACCTGAGCATGCTGTTGCTGCTCAACCAGTTGCAAGCCCAGGCCGTGCACGTGCCGTACAAGGGCAGCAGCCAGTCGCTGATGGACCTGGCCGGTGGGCGCATCGATCTGCAGTTTGACAACATCGGTACAGCATTGGCAGCTGCCAAGGGTGGTCAGGCCAAGGCGCTGGCCGTCAGCAGCCTGCGGCGCTCACCGCTGGCTCCTGAGGTGCCCACGCTGGCTGAATCAGGCCTGCCAGGGTTTGAGGCCGTCACCTGGCTGGGGCTGCTGGCACCCGCCGGCACACCGCCGGCCGTGGTGGGTGCGCTGAACACGGCCGTGGTGGCTGTGCTGAACGACCCCGAGGTAGGCAAAAAGCTGGCCTTGCAGGGCTTTGTGCCGCAGCCTATGGAGCCTGATGTTTTTGCTCGCTTTATCAAGGCCGAAACAGCCAAGTTTTCGGCCTTGATCCAACAGCACAAACTGGTGGTGGAGTGATGCGGAGACCCCGCCACACGCCCTTCCGTCACAAGCTGGTGGCGCTGGCCAGAGCGGAGCCGGGCAAATTGAACGCCGCGAAGATTGGCGCGGGTGCACCGCCGCATCTGGCGCCAGTGCAATGCACATCGATGACGGGTACCCACAACGCCGGCACGCCCCTGCCGCAAACACGGCAACTGCCATGACGATTGAAGTGCTTGATCCCGGCGCCGTGCTGCCTGTGGCACCCGATGCCGCCATTGAACAGGTGGCCACCGGTTTTGTTTTCACTGAAGGCGCGCTGTGGCACAGCCGCGACGGCTATTTGCTGTTCAGCGACATCATCGGCAACCAGATGCACCGCTGGAGCGAGCGCGAAGGTCTGCGCAGTTTTCGTCAACCCAGCCAGATGGCCAACGGCAACGCCTGGGACCTGCAGGGACGGCTGCTGACCTGTGAACATGCCAGCAGCCGCGTCACGCGAACCGAAGCCGATGGCAGCATCAGCGTGCTGGCCAGCCACTACCAGGGCCTGGAACTCAACAGTCCCAACGACATCGTGGTCAAAAGCGACGGCGCCATCTACTTCACCGACCCCATCTTTGGCCGTCGCGCGCCCCACGGTGTGCCCCGAGAGCCGGAGTTGAACCACTGCAGCGTCTACCGCATCGACCCCGCCAACGGTGCGCTCAGCTGCCTTTCACCGCTGCTCGAGCAGCCCAACGGCCTGTGTTTCAGCCTGGACGAACAGCAGCTGTATGTGAACGACAGTGCACAAAAGCAGATTCACGTCTATCCCGTTTTGACCGACGGCAGCCTGGGTGACGGGCGGCTTTTTGCGCAGCTGCAGGGTGACGAGCCCGGCGTGCCTGACGGCATGAAGATGGACCTGCAAGGGCATGTGTATTGTTGCGGCCCGGGTGGCATCCACGTGCTGCAGCCCAGCGGCCGCTGCATCGCGCGCATCCGCCTGCCCGAGAAGGCCTGCAACTTCGCTTTTGGAGACACCGACCACCGCACGTTGTACGTCACGGCCTGCACCTCGGTCTACAGGCTGCGGCTGCTGGTGTCGGGGCAGCCGCAGTGGGCCGTGCCGGTTTGCTGCCCTTCGTAGCATGCACATCAGCTGTCTGGTTAGGCTCGGCAACCTGGCGGGCTACCGCAGCAGCCGGGCTGTGATGGCGGTCGTTATGCGGTGCCCGGCGCCAGACTGGCACGGTTACCAGGGCAGGCGCTGTCCGTCGTAAGCCAGGAAACAGCCCGAGGCTTCAGCCGGTACAGCGTCCAGCGCGGCCAGCATCTGGGCTGCAGC
>JANNMQ010000122.1:0-2063 GCA_031398045.1 Rubrivivax sp. | reverse complement strand
CAGTGCGTGGACATCGGCCGGTAGCCAGGCGTCCAATGCGTCAACAAAGAAGGTGGATGTGGTGGTGTGCGGGAAACCCAGTTCACTGTCAGAAGCTGCAGCCCAGCGGTCGCCCGGCGAGGACAGGTAGGACGTGGCCATCGCCTTGGCGTGCCAGGTGATGGTGCCGCTGGCGCCGTCCACCCAGGCGCTGAAGGCCAGGCTTTGGCCCAGCATCAACGGCGGTGCCGCGGCCAGCGCTGCCCACTCGACGGCGGGTGTGCATTCCGACGCCCCGGCAGCAACCAGCTGGTCAGGCAATCCGATGCGCGTGTGGGGAACCAGAGCTCCGCCGCCCTGGTGCAGGCTGAGGCTCATGCCACGCAACAGCAGCGGCCTGTCGCCAAAGTGGTTGCTCAGACGCAACCTGAAACGCGCCGACCACCGGCCCGGCCGCAGCAGCATGCGAAGGGACTGGTTGACCAGGCCCTGCGCGGCATCGGGCACCGCCCCACTCAGGTCGGGCTGCGCGATCGTGGAACCCACCGGGTAGGCGCTTTGTGCAGAGGCCGCCCAGACGGTGACCCAGTGGCCTGCCGCTGCAAGCGGTTGGCTCATGCGACAAATGCCAACCAGCGGCGCGCCCACTCAACGATGGGCCGGTCGATCATCCGGCCGTCCAGCAGCACCGCGCCCAGCCCTGCCATGCGTGCGGCTTCATCGGCGGCCACCACGCGCGCTGCCCAGGCACACTCGTCGGCCGTCGGCGAGAAACCGCGGTTGACGATGGGCACCTGGCGGGGGTGGATGCAGACCGAACCCGTGAAGCCCATGGCGCGGCCGGCGCGTACGGTTTGTTCGAAGCCTGCCAGGTCGTCCACAACCGCGATGCTGCCGGCCAGCCCCCAGCAGGCCAGGCCATGGGCGTGTGCACAGGTCAACACCTGTTGCGCAGGCCAGGTCAGCGCGGCCGGTTCGGGTGGCACGCCCAAGGCGCCGGCGTAGTCTTCAGCGCCGAAACCCAGCGCGCACAGGGCCGGATGCGGCGCCACCTGGGCAGCGGCCAGCACGCCACGAGGCGTCTCCAGCAAAGCGGCGATAGGTGGCGGCTGCCCCCCGCCATGTCTGGCAGCCGCCGCTCGGGTTGCCAGCGCTTGGTCGAAGGCTTCCAGTTGAGCAGGCGTCTCCACCTTCGGCAGCATCACCGCGGCCAGGCTTTGCAGCGGCATGTCCTGCAGGTCTTGCTGCCACAGGTCGGGTTCGCTGTTCACGCGCAAGAGCACAGTGGCGCCGCGGGCCGCCAGGTGCTGCACCGCCGTACGCGCCATCGGGCGGGCTTCGGCCTTGCGATTGGGCGGTATGGCATCTTCCAGGTCCACCACCAGCGCATCGGCACCGCGTTCGCTGGCCTTGGCCAGCAGGTGTTCGGCCGTCGCCGGCAGGAACAGCAAAGAACGCAAGTGCCTCAGGCGCTGGCTGGGGTTCGGGTTTAGATTCGGGATCAAGGGCATTCGATGCCCCCCTGCTGCTGCAGGGCGGCGCACTGGGCCGGTGATGCGCCCAGTTCCTGCAACAGTTCTTGTGTGTGCTGGCCGCGCTGCGGCGCAGCGCGGCGGATGCTGCCCGGTGTGCCCTGCAGGCGCGGTGTCACCTGGTGCATCACGGTGGGTGGGCTGCCATCGCCGCTGCCGCTTCCTGCCCGACAAGGCGATCGACCTGATCGACGAGGCCGGCAGCCGCCTGCGCATCAAGCGCATGGCCACGCCGCCCGACCTGCGCGAGATCGAGCAGAAGCTCAACGACGTGCAGGAGGCCAAGAAGTCCGCCGTCGAGGAGCAGCGCTTCGAGGAGGCCGGCCGCCTCCGCGACCAGGAGAAGTCCCTGCTCGAGGAGAAGGCCGCCAAGGAGACCGAGGTCAAGGCGTCCGGCGTCGACCTGTTCGACGAGGTCGACGAGGAAGCCATCGCCGAGGTGCTCAGCATCTGGACCGGCATCCCGGTCTACAAGCTCACCGAAGAAGAGACCGAGAAGCTGATCAACATGGAGCGCGAGCTCCACAAGCGGATCATCGGCCAGGAGATGGC
>JANNMQ010000113.1:0-4344 GCA_031398045.1 Rubrivivax sp. | reverse complement strand
GCTCCAGGCTGCACAGGACTCTGAGTTCAGCGTCATCTGGCTGTGCACACGCAGGCCCGGCAGCGCCGGCACGGTGCTGGCCTGCAGGGTGTGGTTGTCGCTCACCAGGCGCAGTGGCAGCAGCGCGCCGGCCAGTTGCAGCGCGTCGGGTATCACGTTGTACGGAAACTCCGGCGCGTCGTCAAAAGCAGGCAGGCCCAGGTCCATGCGGGCCGGGCGCCACAAGCTGCGGTCGACGACCAGGTTGCCGGTGATGGTGTGCACACCCGTTGCACGCAGCTCTTGCAGCAAGGCCCAGAACTGCGGCACACCCAGTTCGGGGTCAGCGCCGCCTTTCAGCACCAGGTCGCCCTGCAGCGTGCCGTCGGGCAGCAGCGGTGCCGCGCTGCGCAGCTCGGTGCTGCCGCGTTGGTTGGGCCCCAGGCGGTCCAGCGCCACGATGCTGGTCACCAGCTTTATGGCGCTGCCCGGCTGCATGCTGCGCTGGGCCTGGTGGCCCCAGGCACGTTGCCAGCGGCTGCCCTGGGCGCTGGGCAGCGGCAGTGCCACGGCGGCCAATGCGTCGGCAGGCAGCCCCGTGCGTTGCAGCGCGGCCAGCACACTGTCGGGCAAGGGGCCGTGCCTGGGCGGGGCTTGGGCGTGGGCACACGGGCTCAGCAGCAGGGCCACGGCGACCAGGGATAAGCGGCGCATTTGCGGATTGTGCAGGCAGCCCACGGGCCAACCGTGCCTGCGGACGTGGGCAACGCAAGCGCTGCTTTTGCCGTGCCGCCACAATCTGCGGCTGTCGCCTTTGCTTGACTTGTGTGCTTGCTCCCCGTGCCATCCCAGACCCCCCAGCCCGCCCGCCTGCACGCCACCCACCGCCCCCGCGTGCCGGTGGGTCTGGGGTTGGACGCCGGCGGTACCCATACGCGGTGGGCCTTGGCCGATGCATCGGGGCAGTTGGCAGGCGGTGGTGAGCTGCCACCCATGTCCGGGCAGCAACTGGCCAGCGCTGAAGGCCGCGCGCAGCTGGTGCACACGCTGGCCGCGCTGGCCTCGCTGGTGCAAGCCGTTGTGAGCAGCCCGGCTGCAGGCCCGCTGCAAGGCCTGGTGGCCGGCATCACGGGCTTTGACGCTCGGGCCATGCCGCAGTGGCGCGACCTGGCAGCCCAGGCGTTGCAGCTGCCGCCGGACCGCGTGCGTGCCCTCAGCGACATCGAACTGGCCTGTGCCGCAGCCTTTGTGCCCGGCCAGGGCGTGGTGCTGATGGCGGGCACCGGGTCCATCGCCGCGCATGTGGACGCGCGGGGTGTGTTGCACCGCGCGGGCGGGCGCGGTGCGGTGATTGACGATGCCGGCGGCGGCCACTGGATTGCAGGCCAGGCGCTGCGCCACATCTGGCGCGCCGAAGATGCCTCGCCCGGGGCCTGGCAGGCGTCGCCGCTGGCGCGCGCCGTGTTTGTGCACATGGCTGGCGACCAAGCTGCGGACGGCGTTGTGGATGACGGCGCCGCCGAATGGGCGACCACCCGCGCCTGGGTTTACGGCGCCACGCGCGGCGAGCTGGGCACCTTGGCGCAGGCGGTGGCGCGGGCAGCCGATGCCGACCCGGCAGCCGCCCACATCCTGCAACTGGCCGGTGCCGAATTGGCGCGCCTGGTGCAAGCGCTGCAGCAGCGGTTGGGCCCGCAGCCTGTGGCCCTGGCAGGGCGGGTGTGGGACCTGCATCCGCTGGTGGAAAGCAGCCTGCGTCATCAGCTGGCGCTGTGGGGCGCGCCTGGTGTGGAAATCCAGCGCCTGCACACACCGGCCCACCACGCGGCAGCGCGCCTGGCCGCCACCATGGTGGCTTGACCGATGAACTTTATGCGCCGCCTTCCTCACGTCCGTGCATGCAGGCCGTGCCGGGCCGCTGCCACGTTGCTGGCTCTGTTACTGGCCGGCTGCGCCAACCTCAGCCCACCCACCCCGGTCACCTCAGGGGGCACGCCCATCGACACCAGCCGCAGCGCCAAGGGGCAAGACAGCCGGGTGCTGTTTCTGGTGCTGCACTACACGGTGGCTGACTTTCCGATCTCAATGAAGATCCTGACCGAACGCGACGTGTCGGCGCACTACCTGGTCAGCGACGAGCCGCAGCCGCGCATCTTCCGGCTGGTGGACGAAAGCCGGCGCGCCTGGCACTCAGGCGCCAGCGCCTGGAAGGGCCACAAGCTGCTGAATGCCAGCTCCATCGGCATCGAAATCGTGCACCCGGGCTTCAAGCTCGGCCCTGACAAACAGCGCATCTACCAGCCTTTTTCACCAGCGCAGATGGACGTGTTGTTGCCGCTGGTGCGCGACATCGTGCAGCGCCACCAGATCAGGCCCGACCGCATCCTGGGCCACGGTGAGGTGACACCGGCCTACAAAGAAGACCCCGGCCCCACCTTCCCCTGGCAGCTGCTGGCCGAACGCGGCATCACACCGCCGCTGCCCGATGCAACGCGTGTGGCTGCACAGCGTGCGGTGTATGAATGGATGCTGCCCGAGCCGCTGTGGTTGCAGGAGCGCCTGGCCCAGCACGGTTACCCCATCGAACGCACCGGCGTCTGGGACGCGCAGAGCCAGCGTGTGCTGATGAACTTCCAGATGCGTTACCGGCCCGCCAGCCACAGCGGTCAGCCCGACGCCGAAAGCGCGGCTTTGCTGCAGGTGTTGACAACGCCGCTGCCAGCACCCGCAGCCACCAGCAGGCCGCCCCAGTGAGCACCGATGTCCATCACCATCACCGCCTGATGGGCAACCTGACACCGCCCGCGGGCCTGGTCAAAGCCGATGGGTGCACCGTGCAGCAGCACCGGTCGGCGCTGAAGCGGGTGCTGCGCCAGGTTTCCCACCGAGGTGTTCGCCGATGAAATCCGCACCCGTCCGACGCGCCGCGCGGCGGCAGGCCTTGCGCCGGCTGGCCGGCTGGGGCGCTACGGGCTGCACGCTGATGGCAGCGCCTGCGCAATGGACCCGGGCTCAAGTGCCGGGTGCGGTGCCGGGCGCCGGCAACCACACCCTGCCCGCCACCGACATGCCACCCCCGGAGCCGCGGGAATTTCGCGCCGCCTGGGTGGCCACGGTGGCCAACATCGACTGGCCCAGCGCGCCTGGCCTGCCGGTGGAACAGCAACGCCGCGAAGCACTGCGGATGTTGAACCATGCCCAAGCCCTGGGCCTGAACGCCATCATCTTCCAGGTGCGGCCGGCGGGTGACGCGCTGTACCCGTCTGCGCTGGAGCCGTGGAGCGAATTCCTCACCGGTGCCCAGGGCTGCGCACCCGAACCCGCGTGGGACCCGCTGTCCTTCTGGGTGCGTGAAGCGCACCAGCGCGGGCTGGAACTGCACGCCTGGTTCAACCCCTACCGCGCACGCCCGGCGCCGGCCAAAACCGCACTCGCCGCGCCGCACCTGGGTGTGCTGCGGCCCGAACTGGTGAAGCGCTACGGCGACCTGCTGTGGATGGACCCTGGCGAGCCCGACGCCGCCGCCCACACGCTGGCCGTGGTGGCTGATGTGGTGCGCCGCTACGACATCGACGGCGTGCACATCGACGATTATTTCTACCCCTACCCGGCCAGCGTGGACGGTGTGGAGCAGCCTTTTCCCGACGACGAGTCTTACGCCCGTTACCGGCTGACCGGCGGTGCGCTGGCGCGTGACGATTGGCGACGCGCCAATGTCGACACCCTGGTGCAGAAGATGCACCGCACGGTGCAGACCCTCAAGCCCTGGGTGCGTTTTGGAATCAGTCCTTTTGGTGTGGGCCGCCCCGACCGCCGGCCGCCCGGCATCATCGGCTTCAGCCAGTTTGACAAGCTGTATGCCGACGTGGAGCGCTGGTTTGAAAACGGCTGGCTCGACTACCTGGCGCCGCAGTTGTACTGGCAGATTGAGCGCCCGGGGCTGCAGTTTCCGGTGCTGCTGGACTACTGGGTAGGCCAGAACACGGCGCGCCGCCATGTGTGGCCGGGCCTGTTCACCAGCCTCATCACCAAGGGCGAACCCGGCACGGTGTTGGGCCCCCGGGCCTGGCTGGCGCGGGAGGTGCTGGACCAGGTGGCCCATGTGCGGGGCCGTGACGGCGCTGCGCCCGCGGCCTGGCTGGGCGTGGACACGGTGCCGGGTGCTGCGGCGGCTGCGGTGCCACCGCCAGCGGGCGTTGCGTCTGGCGCGGACACGCCTGCATCGGCGGCGCCCACCATGCCTACCGCGCCCACCCCACCTGCAGCGCTGCAGGCCGGCAACCCGGGCGCCACCGGCCACATCCACTTCAGCATGGTGGCGCTGATGCAAGACCGCGATGGCATTGCCACACTGTTGAAATTCGG
>JANNMQ010000091.1:0-2717 GCA_031398045.1 Rubrivivax sp. | reverse complement strand
ACCACTGCTGACCCTTGCGGGTCTGGTGCATCTCGGGGTCGCGCGCCTTGTCGGCGTTCTTGGTCGAACTCGGCGCGCTGTCCAGCGTCAATCAAGGTGAGAACAGCGCGTCAATCAAGGTGAGAATTTCAGCGGGGGTGGGAGGCTGGCGGGCGTAGCCCGGCAGGCTCCCACCCCCGCTGGCGAGGAACTGCCCATTGGGGGCGCTTCGTCGGTGATCGCGGTGAGTCCGGTATGAAGGGGTTTCTCGATCTTGCGAGGGCTCTTCGTGCCGGGAAGTCACATCCACGATCATCAGATGAGGTTGTTCATGAAGCTCAAGCTTTCCAAGACGCTGCCGGTGGCGGCAGCGCAGGCTGGTATCAGCGTCGCCACGGCCTACCGATTCGGGCATGACCCGCGGCTGCCCTCCGACAAGAAGACTCGGCGTGAACGTCGGCGCGCCGATCCGTTGGCCGCCATCTTCGAGGCCGAAGTCGTCCCGCTGCTGCAGGCCGCCCCCGGCATCCGTCCGGTGGCCATCTTCGACGAGCTGAGGCGGCGACATGCCGAACTCGACCGGGGCGTTCGTCGAACGCTGGAGCGCCGAGTCCGCGCTTGGCGTGCGCTGCATGGCGAAGAACAGGACGTGATATTCCGCCAAGTGCATGAGGCCGGCCGCATGGGGCTGTCCGACTTCACCGAGATGGGCGACCTGGCCATCACGGTGGCTGGCCTGCTGCTGGACCACCGGCTGTACCACTTCCGGCTGGTGTGCTCGGGCTTCGAACACGCCCACGTCATCCTGGGTGGCGAGAGCTATGTGGCGTTGGCTGAGGGCCTGCAGAATGCACTGTGGACGCTGGGCGGCGCGCCGCGCGAGCACCGCAGCGACAGCCTGTCGGCGGCGTTCCGCAATCTCGACGCCGATGCCCGCGAGGATCTGACCACGCGCTACAACGCGCTGTGTGCGCACTATCGGATGGAACCCACCCGCAACAACCGCGGCGTGGCCCATGAGAACGGCTCCATCGAGAGCGCGCACGGCCACCTGAAGAGCGCCGTGCACGACGCGCTGCTGTTGCGTGGTGCCGTGGACTTCGCCGACCTGGCCGCCTACCGCCGCTTCATCGACGAGATCGTTAGCCGCAAGAACGCCCGCAACAGCAATCGCATCGACGCCGAGCGGGCGCTGCTGCAGCCACTGCCTCCGGATCGCACCTGCGACTATGAGGAGACCTTCGTCTACGTGACCTCCTCGGGTGGCTTCACGCTGCGCAAGGTCTTCTACACCGTGCCGTCCCGGCTGATCGGCCATCGGGTGCGCGTGCGGCTGTATGACGATCGGTTGGATTTGCTGCTGGGTGCGACCTTGCTGATGACGCTGCAGCGCGGTCGCAGTGGCGCCAACGGCAAGCATGGCCACGTCGTCGATTACCACCACGTCATCCATGCACTGCGGCGCAAGCCCATGGCGCTGCTCAGCCTGGTCTACCGCGATCAGCTCTTCCCGAGGGAGCCCTATCGGCGGATGTTCGAATTCCTGTGCCAGGAGCTGCCCGAGCGGGCTGCCTGCAAGCTGATGGTGGCGCTCTTGAGCCTGGCGCACGACCGCTCTTGCGAGGCGCAACTGGCGGGCGTGCTGGCCGACGATCTGGCGCAGCGACAGTTGCCCGACATCCCGGCCTTGCTGGCCCGCTTCGCGCCCGATCCAGCGCGCTTGCCGGAGGTGTCGGTGCGACTGGCACCGCTGAGTTCCTACGACGTCCTGATGGACGCCGCTCTGGAGGTCGCAGCATGAACGAGAACTTCGATGCCGCGCGGCTGACACTGCTGCTGACGGAACTGCGCCTGCCGGCCACCAAGCAGATCTGGGCCCGCTTCGCCGAACGCTCGGACAAGGAGGGCTGGCCAGCAGCCCGGCTGCTGACTGTGATTGCCGAGAACGAGTTGGCCGAGCGCGACCGGCGGCGTATCGAGCGGCACCTAGCCGAGGCCAAGCTGCTGCCAGGCAAGACGCTGGACAACTTCGACTTCAACACCGTGCCGATGGTCTCCAAAGCCCAGGTGATGGCGCTGTGCGCCGGCGACGAGTGGTTGCGCAACGGCGCCAACGTGCTGCTTCTTGGTCCGCCTGGCGGCGGGAAGTCGCACTTGTCGTCCGCCATGGGCCTGGCCCTGCTGGAGAAAGGCTGGCGGGTGCTGTTCGCGCGGACCTCGGACCTCGTTCAGCGTCTGCAGGTAGCGCGTCGGGAACTTGCGCTGGAAGCAGCGCTGACCCGACTCGACCACTTCGACGTGTTGATCCTTGACGACCTGGCCTACGTCAGCAAGGACCAGGCTGAATCGTCCGCCCTGTTCGAGTTGATCAGCACGCGGTACGAGCGGCGTTCGATGATCATCACGGCCAACCAGCCCTTCGGCGAATGGGGCAAGGTCTTCCAGGATCCGGCCATGACACTGGCCGCCGTGGACCGATTGGTCCATCACTCCACGATCTTCGAGATGAACGTCGAGAGTTATCGCCGACGCACCGCCATTGAACGCAAGCAAGTCGGTGCAGGACGGCCGGCGAGCTATGCGACGCCGAAGAATGTCGGCGTGCCCAAACCCAGCGACAGCCAACCTGCTGAGTAGGTTCGGCCCCGCGACAATCAAATGTCGGGCATGATTGCCGCGCCGCGACACGGTTCTCATCCAGATTGTCGCGCGCCTCTCATCCAGATTGACGCGCCATA
>JANNMQ010000061.1:0-13485 GCA_031398045.1 Rubrivivax sp. | reverse complement strand
CCTTCGTCATCGTCGACAGTTTTGACAGCCCCGACCTTGGCCCCGTCACCGATGTGTTGGGCGGTGGCGCCACCGTTGTCAGCGACGCTGCGCGCACGGTGGCTTACGAGTTGTTGTCCGGCCCTGCTGATGGCAATGGCTCTTCACTGACCATCGGTTCGGCAACCTTTCCGGTTGGCTTGCTGGAAGTTGCCAACGGCAGTGGCCGCGATCCACAGGCCACATTGAGTTGGGCATTGGCCGCCGGTCTGATTCCCGCCAACGCCATCGATGTCGGTTTTTTTGTGCGTGTGGACCTGTCAGACGGCAACCCCACCTCGCTGGACTTCACGCTGAATGGCAACCCGCTGCCCGGCGCCAGCTTTGCCATCGCGCCCAACACATCCAACAGCCCGCTGTCCTTTGGCATCAACGCAGCGACGTTGGCTGCACTGGCCGCCGGTGGCACTTTGGGTTTGATCATCAATGGCGCCACGGGCTGGGACCTGACGCTGGACAGCTTTGGCTTTGTCTACGACGTTCCCCCTGATGTGGTTCCAGAGCCTGGTTCACTGGCCTTGGTGGGCCTGGCGTTGGCAGCTGCAGCGGCCCTGCGCCGCCGCAAGGTGTGAAGGTTAGCGGCAGGTTTGCGTACACGTAGGCAAACCGCTCCTGCTTGAACCAGGGCCCGGCCACTGCCGGGCCCTTTTTGTTGGCAAACTCGTTGGGATTCGTTGACAGGTTCCGTTGGCAAGACTGCTGACGCCGCCCCCTGCACCACACCGCCGCCCTGGAGAGCCCTCATGACGTGGAGCCATCTTGCAACCGACCACCGTCACGGCTGCAGCGCCGGCGCCTGGGGCCACCACGGTGTGCCGCGGGTATCCGCAGCGCTGCGCCACTGGCTGTTGGCGGGCCTGCTGATGGGCCTGCTGACGGCACTGTCGGGGTGTGGGACCAAGAGCGACGCCGAATGGATCAAGGCCGCCCAGCAGCTGGCTGAACAGGGCGACCCTGCGGCAGCGGCCATCGAACTGAAGGCGTTGCTGCAGAAAAAGCCGTCGAGCGCCGAAGCGCGCCAGGTGCTGGGGTCCACCTTGCTGGCCATGGGTGACAGCAACGGCGCCGTGGTCGAATTGCTGAAGGCACAAGAACTCAAACTGTCCAACGACAAGGTGCAGCCTCCTTTGGCGCGTGCGCTGTATGCGCAAGGCAAGTTCACACAGGTGGTTGAGCAATTTCGCAACCAGACTTTGGCCGACCCGCTGGCAGCCAGCAATCTAAAGACCACCGTGGCGTTGGCCCAAGCGCGGCTGGGCAGAACGGCCGAGGCCAAAGCCAGCCTGCAATCCGTGCTGGCGCAGCGGCCCAAATACGGCCCCGCGCTGGTAGCGGTGGCTCGGCTGACTGCCGCCGAAGGCAACCATGCGGGTGCATTGGAAGGGCTGAACAAGGCCCTTGCGGCCCACCCCAAATATCTGGACGCCCTGCTGCTGAAGGGTGAAGTGTTGGCCACCGGCCCACGCGACTTTGAAGGCGCGCGGGCAGCGTTTCAGCAGGCCGTTGCCGCTGTGCCCACCTCGGCCACTGCACATGCCGCACGCATCGCCAACAACATCCAGTTTGGCAAGGGCGCGCTGGCCAAGTCCGACCTGGCAGAAATGCAGAAACTGCTGCCCAAGAGCCCGCAGACACGGTACTTCACTGCGCTGATGGCCTTTGGCGACCGTGACTACAAACGCGCCAAGGAACTGGCCGATGAATTGGAACAATGGGCACCCAATGACTTGCGGGTGCTGCAACTGCTGGCCGCCCTGCACCTGCAGAACAACGAACTCGCCGCCGCCCAGGCGCGACTGGTGCAGGCCTCGCGCTTAAGCACCAGCGCTGGGCCAGCGCGCGCGCAGCAGGCCCAGGTGGACATGAAGCAGGGCCAACCCCAAAAAGCGCTGGAAGTGCTGGCGCCGCTGCTGCAGGGTACGGCGCCCGACCCGCATGCGCTGACCATTGCCGCACAAGCCCATCAGCAGATGGGTGACAAAAACAAGGCCGAAGCGCTGTTTGCCCAAGCCTTGCAACTGCAGCCTGACAACCCGGCCCTGAAAGCCACGCTGGCGCTGGCCGAACTGGCGCAGGGCCACACCGCGTCAGGATTCGCCAAACTGGACGAAATTTCCAGACAGGATGCTTCCAACGTGGCCGACCTGGCGGCCATCAGCGCCCGCCTGCAAGCCGGTGTGTCGCCAGCGCTGTTCAAAGACCTGGACCGGCTGGAACAGAAAGAACCCAACAAGCCGCTGGTGCACGACCTGCGCGCGCGCGCGCTGCTGAAGTCGTCAGACACCGCGGGTGCACGGCGCAGCTTTGAACAGGCCCTGAAGTTGGACCCTGGGTACTTTCCTGCGGCTGCAGGTCTGGCTACCCTGGACAAGGAGAGCGGCAATTTCAAAGCCGCGCTGGACCGCTTTGCGCCGCTGCTGAAAGCCAACCCCAAACACTTGCGTGCGCGCATGGCTGTGGTGGAACTGAAAATGGCCAGTGGCGCTGACAGGGCTGAATCAGAACGTCTGCTGCGTTCGGTCATCAACGACCTGCCGAGAGAACTGGAGCCGCGCCTGGTGCTGGGCGAAAAGCTGCTGGCCGCAGGGCGGGTTGACGATGCGGTGTCGGTGGCGCAAGACGCCACATCGGCGTTTCCCATCCTGACCCGCGCGTTTGACTTGTTGGGGCGCAGCCAGATGGCCCGGCGTGACTGGGTGCAGGCCGCAGCAGCTTTCAAGAAGATGGCCGGCCTGGACACCACTTCGGCACTGCCACACCGCCGGCTGGCCGAATTGAACGTGAAACGCAACGACCACCCCGAAGCCTTGCGCAACCTGCAACGCGCCAGGGTTTTGGCGCCCAGCGACCGCAGCCTGATGGCCGACCTGTTTTCCGTGGCGCTGAAAGCCAAGCAGTTTGATGTCGCGCGGGCTCTGGCCAAAGACCTGCAGAAAGACCCGTCCAACCGGGTGCTGGGGCTGCTGCTGGAAGGCGACATTGAAGCGCACCAGAAAAACTGGGCCGGCGCCATAGCCTGGTACCAGAGATGTTTGCAGCTGGAACCCAACGCCAGCAAGGCGGCGCTGAAGCTTTACGACGCGCAACTGGCTCTGCAAAAACCGCAAGAGGCCCAGGCCACGCTGCAAACCTGGCTGCAAGCGCACCCCAAAGACATCGACTTGCGAACCTATCAAGGCGACAAAGCGCTGGCGAAAAAAGACTACGCCCAGGCCGAAGTGCACTTTCGGGAGGTGCTGGCCATTGCGCCCCAGCACGCCAGTTCACTGAACAACGTGGCCTGGTTGATGGCACGCCAGGGCAAGCCGGGAGCCAGCGACTATGCACAACGGGCTGTGGCCCTGGCGCCGGGCCTGGCCCCTTTCCAAGACTCACTGGCACTGGCTTTGCTGAATGATGGTCAGGTAGAGCGTGCATTGGAAGTGCAGAGCAAATTGGTAGCCAAGATGCCGCAGGCGCCGGGCTTTCGGCTCACGCTGGCCAAAATTCAGCTGCAGGCCGGGCACAAAAGAGAAGCACGCGCCGAGCTGGGCAAGCTGGCAGCGCTGGGCGGCAAGTTTGCCGAGCAAGACGAAGTTGCAAACCTGTTGAAAACCGCAGCCACGCGCTGAAAGACCCACGCAGGCCCGCGGCGCAGCCACTCACCGACGGCCCACCAAGGCCGCAAATGCCCAAACCTGATCCCATACCGTTGGTTTAAGAAAAATTCCGTTCGGGCTGGGCTTGCTGAAGCCCCGCCAGGCACTGCGACAGGCTCAGTGCGAACACTCAGTGCGAACGGCTTTAACGGCTTAAGGCGAACAGTCCTGAGACCTGGCCCGTAGACGCCAGTTGCGCCAGGCGCGCCGCTGCTGCTGCCACACATCCGTTGCGCGCTGGGCCGCGTAAGGTGGCTTGCCGGCTGGCGACCACGTAGCCATCACAATCCATTCCATGCTGCCCCACTTGAACCCGAACCAGGCCTGGGCCGTTCTGGCCTTGGCCATCGTTTTTGAAGTCGGCGGCACCATCTGCATGCGGCTGTCTGATGGTTTCACCAAGCTGACGCCGTCGGTGTTGATATTTGCCTTCTATGCCTGTTCTTTTGCTCTTAACGTCATGGTTATCCGCGTGCTGGGCCTGAGCGTGGTGTATGCCGTGTGGTCGGGCGTGGGCACCGTGGCCACTTCTTTAATCGGTTATCTTTACTTCAAAGAGCCTGCCACTGCGTTGAAGATGGCCAGTGCTGGCCTCATCGTGCTGGGTGTGATGGGCATGCACGCCGCTTCGCGTCATGCCCATGGATGAGCCAGTGATGCAGCACGGCACGCCCAACCAGCTGTCCATACAGCGCTACCGCAAACGGGCGCCCGGCTACGACGCCTCGGCACAACACACGATGCCGCTGCGTTTGCGCACCATATCGCTGCTGCAACTGCAGCCCGGCCACTTGGTGCTGGACGTGGGCGCCGGCACCGGCTTGAGCTACGCGCCCTTGCTGCAGCAAGTGGGTGCCCATGGCCGCGTGCTGGCTTTTGAACAAAGCCCCGAGATGTTTGCGCAGGCCGAAGCCCGTGCACAACGCGAGGGCTGGTGTCACAGCGCTGACGATGGCCACAGCAACCACCGCGCGCAGCGCCTTTGGCATTGCCAGGCGGCGGCAGAAACGGTGCAGCTGCCCGAGCCTGTGGACGCGGTGCTTTTTAACTACGTGCACGACATCAGCCGCACACCGCAGGCCGTGACCAACATCTTGCGCCAGTGCAAGCCGGGCGCCCGCATTGCCATGGCCGGCATGAAGTTTTTCCCCTGGTGGACTGGGCCGCTGAACCTGCTGGCCTGGCTGAAAAACCGGCCCTACAACGCCAAAGCAGCCGATTTGTGGCAGCCCTGGAGCCTGGTGCAAGCCGCGTGCAGCCCCTTCAGCGTAGTGCCCACCCAAGCGGGCATGGGCTACATCGCGCATGGGCGCTTGCACCGCCCAACTACCCCGCTTTATCCCGGCGGGGCCCGGCCTTGAGGGTCTGCGTGCCGGGTACAGCCCCGGATCAAGCAAACTTCACCACCCACCTGCACCGCCCGCATCACCATGGCCACCGCGCAACCCCACCACTCCGCAGACCGCCCACCGCAGACCGCGCTGGCTGAGCGCTTCCGTGCCGTGCGTGCGCAGACTGCACGCTTGGCCGCGCCCTTGAGCGAAGCCGACTGCCAGGTGCAAGCCATGCCCGACGCCAGCCCTACCAAGTGGCACCTGGCCCATGTGACCTGGTTTTTCGAGACCTTTGTGCTGGAACGTTTCGAGCCCGGTTTCAAACCTCACCACGCGGCCTACCGCGTGCTCTTCAACAGCTACTACAACGGCGTGGGTGAACAGCATCCGCGTGTACAGCGCGGCTTGGTGACCCGGCCCACATTGGCCGAGGTGATGGCCTGGCGCAGCGCGGTCGATGCTCGTGTGCAGGCCCTGTTGGCGGTAGACAAAACGCCAACCCTGCTGCAGCTGGTGGAACTGGGCCTGCAGCATGAACAGCAGCACCAGGAATTGATACTGACTGACCTGCTGTTCCTGTTGTCGTGCAACCCGCTGGCGCCGGTGTACCAGCCGCGCTGGCCCTTGGCGCCGGTATCGCCGCTGGCGCAAAGCTGGGTCACTCTGGTGACCGGGCAGCCTGCGGTGGCCGAAGCAGGGCACGCCGGGCCCGGCTTTGCGTTCGACAACGAAACACCCCGCCACCGCTGCCTGTTGCACCCCTTTGAGCTGGCCCGCCGGCTGACCACCCACGGCGAATGGTTGGCTTTTATCGACGACGGCGCGTATCGCAACCCGCGCTGGTGGCTGTCAGCCGGTTGGGACTGGGTGCGCAGCCAGCACATCGAAGCACCGCTGTACTGGCGCCGCACGGGCGCTGAATGGCAGGTGTTCACGCTGCACGGTCTGGTGCCGCTGGACCCCCACACGCCCATCACCCACATCAGCTATTTTGAAGCCGAGGCTTTTGCGCGCTGGTGGTCGGCCCAGTACCCGGGGCAGCCCGCAGCGCGCCTGCCGACTGAATTTGAATGGGAACATGCTGCGCAAGGCCATAGCGCTCTGGCGTTGGCAGCGGGCAATTTTCTGGACTCTGGCGCCTTGCACCCGATGCCGGTGGCCACTGTGCACGCCGGGCCGCTGCAACTGCTGGGCGACGTGTGGGAATGGACGTCCAGCAGCTACGCACCCTACCCCGGCTTCAGCGCTTGGGAAGGCCCGGTGGGTGAATACAACGCCAAGTTCATGGTCAACCAGATGGTGCTGCGCGGCGGCTCTTGCGCCACGCCGCAAAGCCACATCAGAACCAGCTACCGCAACTTCTTTCCGACCGATGCGCGCTGGCAGTTCAATGGCCTGCGGCTGGCACGTGATGCGCGCTGACAGTCAACGGCTGCAGCTGTCCCACCCATGATCGCCACCGAACGCGAGCGCATCGGGCTGCTGTTCAGTTACGACTGGGACACGCTGTGTTTCAACCGCCTGCTCGGCCGCTACCACTATGACGAAGCGGGCTTCGATCTGTTTTCATTCCCCAGCAACGCGCAACTGTTGGGTTTTGAACTGGAACGTTTTGCCACCCGCCAAGCCGCACGCGCGCGTCGTCGCGGCTGGGCGGGTGTGGTCTCACACCACGAACAATTCGGCGCCCTGGCCGCCGCGCTGGTGGCTGAAAAGCTGGGCCTGCCGGGCACGCCCGTCAACGCCATCCTGGCTTGCCAGCACAAACTGCATGCGCGCCGCGTGCTGGCCCAGGTGTGCCCCGATGCGAATGTGCCTTTCCAAGACCTGGACGCGCAATACGGCGGCGCCATACCCGATGGCCTGCACTACCCGGCTTATGTAAAGCCCATCAAGGCCGCGTTTTCGGTGCTCGCCCGCCACGTGGCCAACCGTGACGAACTGCACCAGCACACACGTTTTGGTCGCCGTGAACTGTGGGTGATACGGCGCCTGGTGGAACCTTTTGAACGGGTGGCCCGTTTGCGTTTGCCAGAAGCGGGCACCGCCCACCGCATGATGCTGGAGCAGCCCGTGCGGGCCGCGCAGTACAACCTGGACGGCTGGGTCTACAACGGCCGCGCCCATGCGCTGGGTGTGGTGGACGCCATCATGTACCCCGGCACCCAAGCCTTCATGCGCTGGCAACACCCCAGCGCACTGGCGGGCGCCGTGCAGGCACAAGCGCTGGACGTGGCGCAGCGCTTCTTGCACGCGGTGGGCTTCACGCAGGGTTTGTTCAACATGGAGTTTTTTCACGACGCCGCCACCGGCCGGCTGTCGGTGATTGAATTCAACCCCCGATTGGCGTCGCAGTTTTCTGACCTGTATCGCCATGTGCACGGGCAGGACCCGCACGCGATGTCCATCGAACTGGCGCTGGGCCGCGACCCCGCCCTGCTGCCCCGCACCGTGCCGGTGGCTGGTGCCGCAGCCAGCCTGGTGTACCGCGCCTTTTCGCCAGGCGGTGCGCCAGCCATGCCCAGCCCCGCACAACAAGCGGCACTGAAGCGCCAGTTCCCCGACGCGCTGCTTTTCATGCAGCCCAAGTCGGGGCACGCACTGGACCGCGATTTCAAGTGGCTGGGCAATCACCGTTACGGCATCCTGCACCTGCACGGCGCCAGCCACGATGACCTGCAACAGCGCGCCGAACAGGCCAGCGCCTTGTTGGGCTGGCCGGCGCCTTACGCCGAGCAACTGGTGGAACCGCCCGTCGAACAACTGAAAAGCCAGCGGCGTGACACTGCCCGCGAGCCGCTGCGGCCCGCTTCATCGGCACCGGCCACTCCCCACCCCGGCGCCGTCCCATCTTTCACATCAGGAGACTGAACAACCATGACCCCCTTCCCTTTGCACCCCGTTTTGCGCCCCGGTTCCACCTGGTGGCCCAGGGCCGCGCGCGGCTTCAGCGCCTTGCTGCTGGCTACCGCCCTGGCCGGCTGCGGCACCCTGCTGTCGCAAAACCCCAGCAGCCCTTTGAAGCCCGTGCGCGCGGTGGCGATGAATGGCGATGCCCACGTGATGCTGGACGGTCACGACATGGTGGCCTACTTCACCCAGGGCCGACACGCGATGGGTTCACCGCAATTCAAGACCGTGCACGAAGGTGTGACCTTCTACTTCGCCAGCGCCGAACACAAGGCGTTGTTCGACCGCGAGCCGGCGCGCTACCTGCCGCAGTACGGCGGCTTCTGCGCCAATGGCATCAACTACGGCATTCCCTGGGGTGGTGACGCCGACGCCTGGCGCATCGTGGACGGCAAGCTCTACATCTTTGGCGGCGCGGGCTCCAAAGCCGCTTTTGAACTGGACACCAAAAACAACCAGGCACTGGCCGACAAGTACTGGAAAGAAGAAGTGGCCGGCAGCAACAGTTACTGGCAGCGCACCAAGCGCCTGGTGTTTCGTGTGCCGCACTACAAAAGTGGCGAAGAACTGAACCGCATGGTCAAGGAAGCTGCAGCCAAGAAGGGCTGATTTCGTCAAAGATGGCACCAATGGTGGCCTTGGTGACAACAAACGCTGAAGTTCGGGGTAGTTGGCGGGGGCGGGCCTGAATAGGGTGCAGGGCGGGCGATAGCATCAAGGTCCGTTCTGAACGGCCGCAACAGCTTCCCCACCCCCTCAAACTTCAAGCTCAAACTGACACCCACCATGCGCAACAACATTCACACACCCCTGGCCGCCGCTCTTTCAACGCGCTGGGCACGCGGCCTTGTCGTCGCTGCATCTTTGATCGCACTGGCCGGCTGCGGCGCCATGAACACGGCCAGCAAACCCGCGCCCAAGGTGTCCACCGAAATCAACACCCTGCTGTGGGTGGGCAACAGCTTTTTTTACTACAACAATAGCATGCACGGCCATGTGGGCAACCTGCTGACCGCCGCAGGCAAACGCGGCATGCGCGCCACGTCGGCCACCATCAGCGGCTCGGGCATCAACTGGCACGATCTGGAAGCGCACTTCAAGCCCGGCGGCGTGGCCAGCTACAGCTTCGTGGCCAACAACGCGGTGCAGTTCAACACCTTCGACAAACCGTTTGACGGCGTGATGATGATGGACTGCAGCCAGTGCCCCGTGCACCCGCAATTGCAGCCGATCTTCTACGAGCATGCGGCCAAGCACAGTGCCACCGCGCGCAAGTACGGCGCAGCGCCCATCCTGTTCATGTCCTGGGCCTACCAGGACGTACCGGCCATGACGCAGCAACTGGCGGCCGAATACATCAAGGCCGGCAAGGCCAACAACGCGCTGGTGGTGCCCGCGGGCCTGGCCTTTGCCAACTCCATCGCCAAACGGCCCGAACTGAACCTGTACGTGGCCGACAAACGCCACCCCAGCCTGGCCGGCACCTACCTGGCCGCCTGCACGGTGCTGGCGTCGGTCTACAAAACCAACCCGGTGGGATTGAAGTACACCGCCGAGTTGCCCGCCGACGTGGCCGCACACCTGCAGGCCGTGGCCTGGGAAACGGCACAGAGTTTCCACGCCAAAGAAGGGCGCGGTGGGCTTTAAAGCTTTAGGCGGATCGACAGCCGCGGTGGACACCGCAGCGGCCGCTGCGGCGCTGTCAAGCGCAACAGGAACGCGGCGCCGCTTCCTGCTCGGGGCGCCGGCGGCCATCCTGCCCTGGCTGGGCAGCGGCTGTGCCGTCAACACCGACCGCGACCACCGCGGCGACGACGCACCCAGCGCAGCCGCCCTGCCGCGCCAGGCGCGTGTGGCCTGGGTTTTCAGCTCTGGCGGCCCGCGTGGTTTTGTGCATGTGGGCGTCATCAAAGCGCTGGACGAACTGGGCGTGGTGCCCGACCTGCTGGTCGGCGCTTCGGTGGGCGCGCTGGTGTCGGTGCTGCGCGCTGGTGGCATCAAAGGTGATGAACTGCAGCAGCTGGCGCTGGACCTCAGCCCACTGCGACTGGCCCGTGTAGCCAGGCTGTGGGGTGGTGAAGGCGAAAGGCTCAGTGGCTCGGCACTGGCCGACCTGGTGCGTGGACAGTTGCAGGCCAAGGGCCAGCCTACAAAACTTGAAGTTTTGCCGCTGATGACGGCCTGCGTGGCGCAGCGGCTGGATGCAGCGGGCAGTGCCACGGTGGCCTTCAACTGCGGCGACGCCGGGCTGGCGGTGCAGGCCTCAGCGGCCATCGAAGGCCAGTTCACACCGGTTCGCATCCGCGGCCAGCAACATGTGGACGCCGACCTGCACATGCCGCTGCCGGTGCGCATGGCGCGCCAGATGGGCGCCATGCGGGTGCTGGCAGTGGACGCTTCAGCGCACGAAGACCAGGCGCCACCCGGCGCCGAACGCTACCGCAGCGGCGACCTGCGTAAACGCGCAGCCACGAAGCCCGACGCTGCCGCGGCCGATTTGCTGCTGCACCCGCAATTTGGCTATTGGGTGAGTCTGTCGCAAGAATTTCGCCAGCGGGCCATCGAAGCGGGCTACCGCGCCACCATGGCGCAGGCGGCGCGCATCCAATTGCTGCACGCGGCCTGACCTTCCGCCGCTGCGCACGGGCACGCCGTCAAGGCTGCTGCGCCGCGGCCAACGCCAGCCGCTCGGCCAGCTGCCACAGTGCCAGGCGGTGGGCCACCACCACGGCGTCGATATCGGCACCGGCCACCGGCACTGCCAGCGATTCCACACGAGTCACCACGGGTGCACGGCCCATCGGGTCTGACAGCGTCCAGCGTGCCTGCAACTGCACCCGGCTGCGGGTGCTGTTTACCTGCAGCGTCAGCAGCTCCACACGCAGCAGGCGCTGCACGGCCACACCGGCGGGCACGGGTGACACAGTCACCCGCAGGTCGCCCAGCAGCAGCGCCAGGTCTTGGCGCAACAAACGTGGCACGGCGTCGCGCAGGGGTTCGGCCCAGCGGTGGCCGCTGAGTGCCTGCACACCAGACTGGCCCTGCGACACCACGATGGCGTCACGCTCCAGCAGTTCGGGCAACGCCACCGGCAGCAGCAGTTGCAGGGTGGGGGCGGCGCCGGCCGCCAGCACCACCGCCACCGGCGGCGCGGCCCGCAACTGGTACATCTGTGGCGGCGGCGGGGGTGTGCCGCAAGCCGTCAGCAGTGCTGCAAACAGTGCTGCAAACAGCGCCGCAAAAAGCGCGGGAGAAAAATGCGCGGGAAGGTAGGCACGAGCAAGCCGTCGCGCTGCGCTGGAATCGAGCAATTTCATGGTGTGGCCTCCCGGCCGCGGATCAGCGACTGCGGTTGTTGTTCGATCTGGTCGGCCAGCTGGCGCACGGCGCGCGCCGCACGTGACACGTCGGCCATGGCACGCTGCACACTCTGCAGGCTGGCCCCGTCTTCGGCGGTGGCGGCGCGCAAGGCGCTGGCGGTGCGCGCCAGTTCATCGGCCGCGCCCTGCACGCTGCTGTGCAGCGGCGAGCCCGGCGCCAGCAGCGTCTCGGCGCGGCCCGCGGCGGCGCCCACACGGTCTGAAGCCAGGCCCAGGCGGTCGGCCGCGCTGGCCACTTGATCAGTCATGCGGTCTGCGGCACTGCCCACCCGGGCCGACGCGTCGCCCGCCCGCTGCAGCGTGCCGCGGGCGCTGTCGGCCAGCGCGGGCAAACGCTGGTCCAACTGCGTGGCCAGGCGCGCCAAGGAGGCGCTGGCTTGGGTCAGATCGGCCATCACCTGTTTGGTCTCGGGCCCGGTCACCAGCGCACGCGCTGCAGCCAGCGTGGCGCCCAGATCGGCCGCCAGGCGGTTCACGTCGACGCGGTCCAGCTGTTCCTGCAAGCTCTGGAAGCGTGTCAACGAAGTCGGTATCTCCAGCAGCCCGTCAGCACGAACCGCTGGCGGCCGGCCCTGTGCTGCGTAGGCGGCACGGGCGGCCGGGCGCAAGTCCAGGTCTACATACAACTGGCCCGTTAACAGGCTTTGGGTGGCAAGCTGTGCCGACAAGCCTTGCTGCAACAGGGTGACGAGGGCGCTGGTGTCTGCAGCGCCGCCACTGGCGGCCACACCAACCAGTGCCTGCAACTGTGCCCGGTCCAGTTCGGCCACCACGGGGGCAGCAAACTGGCCGTTGACCTGGGCCACGCCGATGGACTTCACGCTGCCCAGCCGCACACCACGAAAGACCACGGGCGCGCCCGTTTGCAGCCCGTACACCGAGCCGCTGAAATGCATCACCACCCCTTCGCCAGCCTTGAACACCTGCACGCCCAACACCGCCACCACGGCCGCGGCCAGCAAGGCCAGGCCCAGCACCGCAAACAGGCCTACGCGCAGGGCGTGCGGGCGCGGCGTCATGCACGCTCCTGCGCCAGCGGTGGCACGGCGGGCAGCGCTGCAGGCGCTGACAGCGTGCCCGCCGAACGGTGGGGCGTGTCAGGCAGCTGCAGGTCACGGCGGCCGCGCCGCAAGAAGTCCAGCACACGCTGCGGGCCGTGCTGCAACAAGGCCTGCGGGGTATCCAGGGCAGTCATGGTCTGTTCAATCTCATCCAGGAAAAGCAGCCGGTCGCCTACGGCGAGCGCGCTGTCGATATCGTGCGTCACGATCACCAGCGTGGTGGCCAGTTCGTCCCGCAACTGCAACACCAGTGCGTCCAGTTTGGCCGCATTCAGCGGGTCCAGGCCAGAGCCGGGTTCGTCCAGAAACAGCAGCGGCGGGTCAAGCGACAGCGCACGCGCCAGCGCGGCGCGCTTGCGCATGCCGCCACTCAGCTCGGCCGGCATCAGGCTGTAGGCATCACCCAGCCCCACCAGCGCCAGCTTGTGGCGCGCCCGGCGTTCACATTCAGCACGTGGCAGGTGGGCAAACATCTGCATCGGCAGCATGACGTTTTCACCCACGCTCATCGCACTCCACAAGGCGCCGGCCTGGAACATGACGCCGAAGTGCCGGCGCAGCGCTTGCTGTTGCAGCTCGGAGCCTTCGTACAAATCGTGGCCTTCAATCAGCACCTGGCCCACGGCCGGTTTCTGCAAACCGATCAGGTAGCGCAGCAGAGAACTCTTGCCGCTGCCGCTGGCGCCCAGAATGACAAAAATCTCGCGCGGCTGGATGCTGAAGTTGATGCTGTGCAGCACCACCTGTTCGCTGTGCGAGACCGTCAAGTCCAGCACCTGCACCATCGGAGTGGGCGGCGCGGGTGCGGGTGCCGCTGGGGTCGGCCTGGGCTCCAGGGTGGTCATCGGTTACAGATCCAGGCTCTGGAACACCACTGTGGTGGCGCAGGCCGCGCTGATGATCCAGACCAGGCCCTTGACCACACCCGCGGTGGTAGCCTGCCCCACGGCCTGGGCATTGCGCCCAGCATGCAGGCCTTCGAGGCAACCGGCCAACGACAGCAGGGCCGCGTACAGAGTGCCTTTGAACAGACCTATCCACACATGCGACCAGGTCAGCGCATGCACGGCGCGGTTCAGGTATTCGGCCGCCGCAACACCGTACACCAGCGTGGCCGGCACCA
>JANNMQ010000005.1:0-10383 GCA_031398045.1 Rubrivivax sp. | reverse complement strand
TGTTGTCGAGTTCGTAGTAGCCAGTGCGCACGCCGGTCACGTCTTCGGCGCCGTTTTCAGCCAATTCATTGACGCGGTCCAGCAGCGCCACCACCAAAGAATCGATGCCTTGGAAGCCCTGACGCTGGCGCGAACCTTCTTCGCCGATCTTCAGGATCTTGCTCTCGGCTTCGTCCAGGATCTGCGGCACCGCACGGCCCTCGCGGTTGAAGGCCGAAGTGGCAATGTCGTCGCTGGCGGCAATCAGTTTGCGCAGGATGGCGCGCTCGCGAACGATCTCCGCATAACGCCGCATGTTGGCGGCACTTGGTACACTCTGCGCCAATGCGTTCAGGTAGGCCAGGCCGCCACTGTCTTCGGCTTTGCCCAGGCTTTGCAGTTGTTCAAACACCGTGATCACGTCAGCCGGTTTGCTGTGTGTCACCAGGCCCGCCATGGCCGAAAAAATCAGCCGGTGTTCGTAACGGTAGAAATCACTTTCGTTCAGCAGTTCAGCCGCACGGTCCCAGGCCAGGTTGTCCAGCAACAAACCGCCCAAGACGCTTTGTTCCGCCTCCACCGAATGCGGCGGCACACGCAGGCGCGACACCTCGTCGTCTTTGGTTGGAGGGCTGCTGTCGCGGGGGTCAAATACGGTGTTCATGACTGAAGGCTAGACGGTTTTGCAGCCTATTTGAAGACTGGTTTGCAAGCATCCGACAGTCGCCTGCAGCGTCTGCCAGTCCGGCTGTGCGCAAGTCTGTGGACGAACGGTGCGCCGGCTGTGCATGGTGCTCAAAAACCGGCCTGGAATGAAAAAGGCCGGCAAGTGCCGGCCCCCATGTGTGAACGCCGGGTGCAGCCGGCGTTCTGCAAGAACACGGTATTCAGTCAGCCAGTGCCACCACGTGCACGGTGACTTCAACCACCACGTCGCCATGCGGCGACACCGACACCAGGTGTTCACCCAGGGTCTTGATGGGACCATTGGGCATACGAACTTGTGACTTGGCGATGGGCGAACCCATCTTCGTCAGCGCTTCGGCGACGTCGGCGTTGGTGACTGAACCGAACAAACGGCCGTCCACACCGGCTTTCTGAGCCACGCGCACGGTTTTGCCGGAAATCTGTTCACCCACAGCTTTGGCAGCTGACAGTTTGGCTTCAGCGGCTTTTTCCAGTTCGGCGCGCTTGACTTCAAATTCCTTGATCGCCGCCTCGGTGGCACGGCGTGCCTGGCGGGTGGGGATCAGGAAGTTGCGCGCGTAGCCGGCCTTGACGTTGACGACATCGCCCAGGTTGCCGAGCTTGCCCACTTTTTCGAGAAGAATGATTTGCATGGGGTGCTCCTCAGACCTTGTGCTGGTCAGAGTAGGGCATCAGCGCCAGGTAACGCGCGCGCTTGATGGCGGTGGTCAGCTTGCGCTGGAAAAAGGCGCGCGTGCCCGTCAGGCGGGCCGGCGTGATCTTGCCGTTCTCGCTGATGAAATCGCGCAGCACGTCAATCTCCTTGTAGTCGATCTCGGTGACGCCGGCGACCGTGAAACGGCAGAAACGCTTGCGGCGAAACAGCAGTGACTGGTTGTTGCGCTTGGGGCGCTTGTCTTTGGAAAAACGACCTTTACCACGTGGCGGGGGCATAGTCAGCTCCTACTTGAAATCAATCCGGATTACAGGGTTTCGTCGGTTGCAGGCTGTGCCGGTACGGGCGCAGGGTCGGCATCAAACGAGGTGATATGGAACAGCAGGCCTCGGCCGTTACGGGTGCTGGTGATGAAGCCTGCAAAGAGACCCCCACTGCCCAGCGCCAGAGGTGCAAGACCTTGCGTGATGACCCCAATGGCCAGCGCTTTCATCTCCATCGAGACTTTGCGCGGTTGGCCGTCTTCACTGACCTCGGACACGTGCTTCAAGCTCAGGTCCAGGGCCGGCAGGCCGGCAGGGGTGTATCGCAAGGCTGCACGTTCTACCAGTGTGGCGGCCAGTACAAAGCGGTTCATGGGTGCATGTCCGCCAGGCTTGCTGGCTGCGGCAGCTGGCCGCGCAAACCAAAAATCAACCTTTCACTCAGGCAGAGGCCTCCTGGCGCTCTTTGCGGGCTTCTTCGCGTTCAACCGCCTTCATCATGATGGACGGTGCGGTGTCAGCCTTGACCTTGCCCACCGTGAGGTGGCGCAACACGGCATCGTTGAAGCGGAAACCCGTTTCCAGCTCACCCAGGGTGGCGGGGGTGCACTCGATGTTCAAGCACAGGTAATGCGCCTTCGCAAGCTTCTGGATCATGTAAGCCAGCTGACGCCGACCCCAGTCTTCCACGCGGTGCACCTTGCCACCGGCAGCGGTGACCAGGCCCTTGTAACGTTCCAGCATGGCCGGAACCTGTTCGCTTTGATCCGGATGGATCAGCAGCACGATCTCATAGTGACGCATAGACACTCCTTGTGGATTCCGGAGGCTGAAAATCAGCCACCGATGTGGAAGCCGCGCCCGATGCGTCAACATGACGAGTGCAGCAAGGAAAGCCTTTGAGTGTACTACGGGTGTTGCGGCCTGTGGTCATGGTCTCTTTCAGGGCGTGTCCCGGCGCAAACCGGAACAGACTGACCATGGCCCCTAGCCTTTGGCCAGGCGCTGCCAGGTTTCAACCACGGAGTCGGGGTTCAGCGATATCGACACGATGCCCTCTTTGGCCAGCCAATCGGCAAAGTCGGGGTGGTCACTGGGCCCCTGGCCGCAGATGCCCACGTATTTTCCGGTGGCACGGCAGGCCATGATGGCGCGCGAAATCAGCGCTTTGACGGCTGGGTCGCGTTCGTCAAAGTCTTGAGTCAGCTGTTCGATGCCCGATTCGCGGTCCAGCCCCAGCGTCAGCTGGGTCAGGTCGTTAGAGCCGATGGACATGCCGTCGTAGTGCTCCAAGAACTGGTCGGCCAGGATGGCGTTGCTGGGCACTTCACACATCATGATGATGCGCAGCCCGTTTTCACCGCGCTTCAGGCCGCGCTCGGCCAGCATCTGGTTCACCGCTGCGGCCTGGTTCACGGTGCGCACAAAGGGCACCATGATTTCGACGTTGGTCAGGCCCATGTCGTGACGCACACGGCGCAGGGCTTCGCATTCCATCGCGAAGGCGTCGCCAAACTCACCGCTGATGTAGCGGCTGGCACCCCTGAAACCCAGCATCGGGTTTTCTTCATCCGGCTCGTAGCGCTGGCCGCCGATGAGCTTGCGGTACTCGTTGCTCTTGAAGTCCGACAAACGCACGATGACTGACTTGGGCCAGAAGGCTGCAGCGATGGTGGCCACACCTTCCACCAGCTTGTCGACATAAAAAGCCCTCGGAGACGCATGGCCCCGGGCCACCGATTCCACGGCTTTCTTCAGGTCGGGATCGATGTTGGGGTAGTCAAGGATTGCCTTCGGGTGCACCCCGATGTTGTTGTTGATGATGAATTCCAGCCGCGCCAGGCCAACCCCGGAATTGGGCATCTGGCAGAAATCAAAGGCCAGTTGTGGGTTGCCCACGTTCATCATGATCTTGATCGGGCAGTAAGGCATCTCACCACGGACCACATCGCTGATCTCGGTTTCCAGCAAACCGTCGTAGATGAAGCCGGTGTCACCTTCAGCGCAAGACACGGTAACCAACGCGCCTTCATGCAACTTTTCAGTCGCGTCGCCACAACCCACCACAGCCGGTATGCCCAGTTCGCGCGCAATGATGGCGGCGTGGCAGGTGCGGCCGCCGCGGTTGGTGACGATGGCCGCAGCGCGCTTCATCACCGGTTCCCAGTTCGGGTCGGTCATGTCGGTGACCAGCACATCACCGGGCTGCACACGTTCCATCTCTGCGGTACTGCGCACCAGCCGAACCGGGCCCGTGCCCACCTTCTGGCCGATAGCACGGCCTTCGGCCAGCACGGTGTTTTTGCTGGTGTCGCCCTTGAGCTTGAAGCGCTGCTCCACACGGCCACCAACACCGGCCTGGCTCTTCACGGTTTCCGGCCGCGCCTGCAGGATGTAGATCTGGCCGTCGACGCCGTCCTTTCCCCACTCGATGTCCATCGCACGGCCATAGTGCTTTTCGATGGTGATGGCGTAACGTGCCAGTTCGGTGGCATCGGCGTCTGATAGCGAATAGCGGTTGCGCTGCTCGGGCGGTGTGTCGAGCACCTTCACCAGGCGGCCGCTGTCGGCCTTTTCTTGCGCGCTGGCAAACTCCATGCGCTGCAGCTTGCTGCCCAGCACCCGTCGGATGACCGGGAACTTGCCGGCTGCCAACATCGGCTTGTGCACGTAGAACTCGTCGGGGTTGACGGCGCCCTGCACTACCAGTTCACCCAGGCCGTAGCTGGAGGTGATGAAGACAACATCGGTGAAACCCGATTCGGTGTCGATGGTGAACACCACGCCGGCTGCACCCAGGTCTGAGCGCACCATGCGTTGCACACCCGCTGACAACGCCACGTCGACATGGGCATAACCCTTGTGCACGCGGTAGCTGATGGCGCGGTCGTTGTAGAGCGAAGCAAAAACTTCCTTGATGTGGTGCAACACCGAATCGATGCCGCTCACATTCAGAAACGTCTCTTGCTGACCCGCAAATGAGGCATCGGGCATGTCTTCGGCAGTGGCCGACGAACGCACCGCGAAGCTGGTTTCCACGCCGCCAGGGTTGCCGGCGCTCAGCTGAGCGAACTGTTCGCGGATGGCGGCTTCCAGCGCCGGCTGCAACGGCGTTTCAACGATCCAGCGGCGTATCTGTGCACCCGCATCGGCCAGCGCGCGCACATCTTCGGTGTCGAGCGTGCTGAGCTTGTCCTGGATGCGCTGGTGCAGGCCACCATGGCGCAGAAAATCGCGAAAGGCCAGCGCAGTGGTGGCAAAACCACCGGGCACACGCACACCGGTGGCGGCCAGCTGGCTGATCATCTCGCCGAGCGAGGCGTTTTTACCGCCCACGGTCTCGACGTCGGTCATTCTCAGTTGTTCAAATGGCGCGACGAGCGCACCCTCCAGGGAGGCCACGGGGGCTGACAACACAGACATGGGAAGACTCCAGACAATGAAAGAACCGGGTGCGCCGCAGACCCGCCACAACCAAGCGCCCGGGCTTGCAGGCAGCACTTTTGATCTTGGTGGGGTCTTGGAGTGGTCATGGGTTACGGGCCAGGCCGGCGGCATCTGCAAAGCGGCGGGCGGACCTGAAAACTGCGTCGCTGATGGCGCCGGATTCTAGGGATTTCTTCCTTATGATGGTCTGCAATTGCAGCTTCGCAATGGCATCCCTTGAGCCCCATGCCAGAACGCACTGTGTTCTTCGTCTCGGACGGCACCGGCATCACGGCCGAAACCTTTGGCAACTCCATCCTGGCGCAGTTTCCGGCCCAACACCGGCATGTGCGCATGCCTTTTGTCGACAGCGTCGAAAAAGCCCAGGCTGCCGTGGTTGAAATCAACATCACCGGCCAGCGTGAAGGCCGCCGCCCTGTTGTGTTCATCACCCTCGTGAACGACGAGGTGCGCGCCATCGTCACCGACTCTTCTTGCCAGGCGCTGGTGCTGGATATGTTCCGCGCATTTGTAGAGCCGCTGGAAATTGAATACGGCGTCAAGAGCAACCACCGCATCGGCCGCTTTTCTGACGCCAGCCACAGCCAGGAATACCACGACCGCATCGAAGCCATCAACTTTTCGTTGGCGCACGACGACGGCCAAAGCTCGCGCAACCTGGACGTGGCCGATGTCATCTTGCTGGGTGTCAGCCGCAGTGGCAAAACGCCCACATCTTTGTACTTGGCCATGCAACATGGCATCAAGGCCGCCAACTACCCGCTGATACCGGAAGACTTCGACCGCGGACGTTTGCCCACGCCGCTGGCACCCTACAAGCGCAAATGTTTCGGCCTGACCATCGAACCTGGCCGGCTGGCACAGATACGCAACGAACGCCGACCCGGCAGCAAGTACGCAGCGCTGGAAAACTGTCGCTACGAAGTGAATGAGGCCGAAGCGATGATGCGGCGCGAGGGTGTGGCCTGGTTGTCTTCAACCCACAAGTCGATCGAAGAGATAGCCACCACGATACTGCGCGACCTGCGGCCCGACCGGTTGATCTATTGAACGCACCGGTTTCTTCAGCAGCAGCTACTGCTGCGTCACATCCATGCGCTGGCGCGCGGATTCATACAGACACACCGCCGCCGCGGAGCCCACATTCAGCGACTCTTCACCACCTGGCTGCGGAATGCGCAGCACCAGATTCGCCTTTGCCACCAGCGCAGCGCCCACGCCCTGCCCTTCGTGGCCCAGCAGCCAGGCACAAGGCCAGGGCAGGTGCACCTGAGGCAGCCACAACCCCTGATGCGAACTGGTGGCCAGCAGCGGCACCTGCAAGGCGGCCAAGTCTTCGCTGCTCAGACTTTCCACCAGGTGCAGCGCAAAATGTGCGCCCATGCCGGCCCGCAACACCTTGGGCGACCACAAAGCCGCGCTGCCCTTGAGCGACAGCACTTGGGTGAAGCCAAAAGCAGCCGCACTGCGCAGGATGCTGCCCACATTGCCAGCGTCTTGCACACGGTCCAGCACCACACTGGCCAGCGTCGGTTGCAGCAAAGGCGCCGTGGGCAGTGGCGCTAGAAAACCAATGTGCGCGGGTGAATCCAGCGCGCTGAGCGTTGCAAACAGGGCGTCGGGCACCACCGCAATGCGGGGCGCCGCCTGCGCCACGTCGTGCAGCGCATCCTGCTGCCAGCCTGTGGCACTGATCACCGCCTGCAGCGGCGCCCCACCGCGCGCCAGCAAAGCACGACACAGGTGGTCCCCTTCCAGCCACAACACACCCTCTTTGCGATAGGCCGTGCCGTCTTGGGCCAGTCGCCGCACGCGCACCAGCAAAGGGTTGTCGCGGGACTGGATGTGCACGGGTGCACCCATGTTCACAGGCGGCCAGGCCGCAGCGCCGCGCGTACTGGGGCAAAGCTGCGCCGGTGTTCCTGGCACGGGCCCAGCAGCTGCAGCGCCTTCAAGTGTTCGGCCGTGGGGTAGCCCTTGTGGCCAGCAAAGCCGTAGCCCGGAAATGCTTCGTGCAGTTGTAGGCACAGTGAGTCACGATGGGTCTTGGCCAATATGGAGGCCGCGGAAATGGCCGCCACTTTTGCATCGCCCTTGATCACAGCGGCCACGGTCATCTGCAGCATGGGCACGCGGTTGCCGTCCACCACCACGCGGTGCGGCAGCAGCCGCAGGCCCGCCACCGCACGCTGCATGGCCAGCATGGTGGCCTGCAGGATGTTCAGCTCGTCAATTTCAGCGGCACTGGCCAGCGCCACGCTGCAACACAAGGCCTTGGCGCGGATTTCTTCAGCCAAGGCGGCGCGGCGGCGCGCTGTCAGCAGCTTCGAATCAGCCAGGCCCTTGATGGGCTCCAGCTCGTCCAAGATCACTGCCGCGGCCACCACCGGGCCCGCCAATGGTCCGCGGCCGGCTTCGTCCACACCGGCCACCAGGCCCGGTGTGGCCCAGCCTGGGCCCAGCTGCTCAAAGTTGAAGGACTTGCGCGATCGCATCGGTGGCCTTGCGGGCGGTGTCGCACCGCAGTTGTTGGTGCAGTTCTGCAAAGCGCTGTTGCAACCGCTGGCTGGCGCTGCTGTCGTCCAGCCAGCGCAGCGTGGCTTGTGCCAAAGGTGCGGCTCGACACTGCTCTTGTATCAGTTCGGGCACCACGAAGTCGCGGCACAGGATGTTGGGCAGGCCGACCCAAGGCTGGTAACGCATGCGCTTCATCAGCTGCCAGCTCAAAGCATGCATGTTGTAGCCGATGACCATGGGCCGCTTGAACAGCGCCGCTTCCAGCGTGGCCGTGCCGCTGGCGATCAGCGTCACGTCACACGCGGCCAGCGCGGTGTGAGATTGGCCGTCCAGCAACTGCACCGTGGTGCCGGGCGCATGCTGGCGCAGCAGCGGCTCGATCAAGGGCCGCAGGCCGGGCGCGACCGGCATCACCAGCCGCAAGGCCGGGCGCTGCCGCTGCATCAAAGCCATGGCCTGGATGAAGTGCGGCGCGATGGCTTGAATCTCCGACCGCCGGCTGCCGGGCAACACAGCCACCACGGATTCCTGGATTCCGATGCCGAGTGCCTGGCGGCTGGCGTCACGAGGCACCTGCAGCGGGATGGCGTCGGCCAGGGGGTGGCCCACATAGGTTGCCGCCACACCGTGGGCGCGCAGCAGCTCGGGTTCAAAAGGAAACAGGCACAGCACATGGTCGGCGCTGGCCGCCATCTTGCGCGCGCGGCCACCCCGCCAGGCCCAGATGGACGGGCAAATGAAGTGGATGGTTTTCATGCCCTTGGCCTTGAGCTGCTGCTCCAGGCCCAGATTGAAATCGGGCGCGTCGACACCGATGAAGGCGTGCGGCCGTTCTTGCAACAGGCGCAAGGCCAGCGCTTGCCGGATGGCCGAGAGTTCACGGTAATGGCGCAGCACTTCCACGTAACCGCGCACTGCCAGCTTGTCACTGGGCCACCAGGCCGAGAAACCCTGGGCCGCCATACGCGGCCCACCCACACCAAAAGCCTGCAGAGCGGGCCAACGCTGTTGCAGCCCCGCCAGCAAATGGCCGGCCAGCAGGTCGCCCGAAGCTTCTCCGGCTACCAGCCCCAATCGAATGCTGGCCGTCACCGCGCCGCCCAGTCAGCGCGCAATGCCGCGCGTGGCTGCAGCCAGAAAGTCCAGCATCCGTTGCACATCGGCGTCACCACCATCGGCCACCGCCCCCAGCAACGCTGCAATGCCCTGGCGGGCTGCGTCCAGCGCCAAACCGTCGCGGTACAGCAGCCGGTGCATCTGTTTGATCTGCGCGATGCGTTCACGCGAAAACCCACGCCGGCGCAGACCTTCTACGTTGAAGCCATGCACCGCCAAAGGGTTGCCGCTGACCATCATGAAGGGCGGCACATCTTGCGAGACATGGCTCTGAAAACCCGTCATCGCATGCGCACCGATCTTGCAAAACTGGTGCACACCGGTCAGCCCACCGACGATGACCCAGTCCCCGATGTGCACATGGCCAGCCAGCGTGGCGTTGTTGGCCAGGATGGTGTGGTTCCCCAACTGCACATCGTGCGCAATGTGCACATAGGCCATCACCCAGTTATCGTCGCCCACGCGCGTCACACCTTGGTCTTGCGCGGTGCCACGGTTGAAAGTGCAGAACTCGCGGATGGTGTTGCGGTTGCCAATCACCAGTTCGGTGGGCTCGCCGCGGTACTTCATGTCTTGCGGTGCGCCACCCAGCACGGCGTGCCCATGAATGGTGTTGTCGCGCCCGATGGTGCAAGGGCCTTCGAGAATGCAATGCGGCCCCACCCGGGTACCCGCACCAATTTGCACACCCGAGCCGATGACGGCATAGGGGCCCACTTGGACGCTGGTGTCCAATTCCGCGCCAGCGTCGACAAGGGCCGTTGCGTGTACTGCAGCCACGGGAATTTCAAGTCACCTTGCGCATCGTGCACATCAATTCGGCCTGCACCGCCGTTTGACCGTCCACGCTGGCACGCGTTTTATAGCGATAGATACCCGACTTTGCGCGGTCAATGCTGGCCTCCAGGATCAACTGGTCGCCAGGGCCCACCGGCCGCTTGAAGCGTGCGTTGTCAATGCCTACGAAATAGACCACGGTGTCTTCGCCAGGCTCCGAACCCAGCGATTCAAAAGACAACAAAGCTGCCGCCTGAGCCAGCGCTTCCAGCATCAGCACGCCGGGCATCACCGGCCGCGCAGGGAAGTGGCCCGCAAAAAAAGGCTCGTTGGCGGTGACGTTTTTCAGCGCCTTGATGCGCACGTTCTTTTCAACCTCCAGCACCCGATCAACCAGCAAAAACGGGTAGCGGTGCGGCAGCTTGCGCAGGATGTATTGAATGTCCATCGTTCCGGTTGTCATGCCTTTTTCTCCAGCGCGCGCAGCCTGTCCCGCAAGGCATGCAATTGCCGCAGCGTGGCGGCGTTTTTCTCCCAGGACGCATTGTCATCGAACGGAAACGCGCCGCTGTACTGGCCCGGCTTGTGGATGGAGCGCGTAATGACGGTGGCCGCTGTGATGTGCACGTGGTCCACGATTTCCAGGTGCCCCAAAATGATGGCACCACCGCCTGCGGTGCAGTGCCGCCCAATGCGCGCGCTGCCAGCGACACCCACGCACCCTGCAAACGCTGTGTGGGCGCCGATGAAGACGTTGTGTCCAATCTGCACCAGGTTGTCGAGCTTCACACCCTGCTCGATCACGGTGTCTTCCAGCGCTCCACGGTCGATGCAGGTGTTGGCGCCAATTTCCACATCGTCGCCAATGCGCACAGCACCCAGTTGTTCGATCTTTTCCCAGGCACCCTGGTTGGGTGCAAA
>JANNMQ010001100.1:0-2659 GCA_031398045.1 Rubrivivax sp. | reverse complement strand
GATGCCCTGTGCGGTGGCACTGCGGCTGCCCACCACCGCCACGCTGCGCGCTTGCAAAGCAGCGCATGAGCCCTGCACATACAGCAGCAGCGGCGGGTCTGCGGTTTGCATCAGTTGCGCCGGGTAGTCCGGGTCACCCAGCTTCAATACATGGTGGTCGGCCGACAGGGCCAGCCAGTGGCGTGCCGCGCTGGCGCGCGCGCGCTGTTCCGCGCCCGGATCGCTGAGCAACAGATTCGCCAGCTGCGCCCCCACCAGCCCCTGCAGGGTGCCCCGGCTGGTTTTGAACACTGCGGGTGCAGAACCGCAGGCAGCAAGCAGACGGCGCGCCGTCTCGCGGCCAACGCCCGGTGTTTCGAGCAGCCTGAACCAGGCGTCAAAGTCTTCGTCGGGCGCCACGGATGCGGGCTTCAGCGGTCGGTCGTTGGTGGGTCAACGGCTGCTAGTGGTGCCTGGGCCCCGGGGCTGCGCCCTCAGCGCCGGTCAGGGCTGCGTGAACCGGTCGCCGGCGCGCACCGGCTCTTGCACACTCAGCACCAGCGCGTAGGACACGCGGTCAAACACGCGGAACACAAACAGCAGGCCATGCCGTTCATCGGGCAGCCGCAACGGCGTTTTGACCGCCGAGGTGGTGTCCATCGCCATCGTGCCGGTGCGCCACAGCGCCAGCACGTTGCCGCGTTCAATGCCGTCGTTTTTGCCACGGTTGATCGACACCACCTGGTTCTGGCCGGCACGCAGGCCGTCGCCGTACAAACCCACGATGCGACCGTCCACCACGCCAGCCGGCGCGCGGGGCACATAGGCCAGCAGCTCTTGCTGCGGGACGGGTGAGAGGCGGTCGCCAACCCCGGCTTCCAGCCGCGTACTGGTGATGGTGAAGGTGCTGGGCACCACCGCGCCCGCGGCCACGGTAGCGGCGGGCGCTCCACCTTCGCGCACATGTTCAGCGGTGCCGACGTAGCGGCCTTCATAACCCAGCACTTCCTTGGTCACCGGGTCTTGCAGCGGCACCAGCTGGCGGAAAATGCGGAAGTCGCGTGCACCAGCCAAGTTGCCGCGCACATACGCGGTTTCACCCCGCGACACCATCACGCGGCCTTCCTGTGTCGCCACGATGCGCGGCGCGGTTTCCAGTTCATTGCTGTTGAACACCGCCGCTTCGGTCAGGAAGGGCCCGATCAGGTTCAAGGGAATGGCGGCAATGGCGCCGTCATCCAGCGCCGATGGGCGCACCCGCGGAGACAGCTTCACGGTGCCCGGCTCGCCGCCGGCCACGCGCAGACGGGCGCGGCCATTGCTTTTGTCCAGCACCAGCACCTGGCCCGGGTAGATGAGGTGCGGGTTGCGGATCTGTTGCAGATTCATGCCCCACAGTTCGGGCCAGCGCCAGGCGTTTTTCAGGAACAGCGTGGAAATGCCCCACAGCGTGTCACCGGACTTGACGGTGTAGGAGTCGGGCGCGTTGGGTGCCAAGTCGGACAAGGGCACACCGGCCTGGGCGACGCGGCTGGCCGTGTCGCGCCATTCGGGGGTGACGGGCAGGCGGCTGCCCTGGGCCCAGGCGGGTGCTGGCGCCGTGGCCCCCAGCACCAGCGCCAGTACCAGCGCCAAACAGGCGCCGGCGACCCGCTTGAAAAACGGCACTTCAGCACCCAACTGAACAGGGTTGCGCAGTCGCGGCAGACAGGGCGTCAGGTGCAAGCTCTTCAAGCATCTATCTCCGGGAGGCCATTCGGTGTGCGATTCAGCAAGGGCCGCGTAGGCGGTGCGAAAATGCGGTTCGAGCAAGGTGGATAAAGCCGGAAACTGGGCAGAAACGTTGCAAAAGCCCAGCCGATCCGCTCGCCAGTCCACTCGGCAGCAATCTTCATTTGGTTTCGCAGATTCTGCCCCTAAACCCTTGATGCCGTAAACAAACCGGCGGTTGGGTGCCCAGTCTTAGGGCCCGCTGCCGGTGCTTTTTCATGACCAGACCCGTCCATGGCCCAGCTCAACATCTTGCGTTACCCCGATCCACGTCTGCACACCGTGGCCCAAGCAGTGCCGGCGGTCGATGAACGCGTGCGCACCCTCATCAGCGACATGCTGGAAACCATGTACGCCGCCGAAGGCGTGGGTCTTGCGGCGACGCAGGTGGATGTGCACATCCGGCTCATCGTCATGGACACCTCGGAAAGCCGCGACCAGCCGGTGGTGCTGATCAACCCGGAGGTGGTGGCGCGCAGCGACGACAAGGCGGTGAACGAAGAAGGCTGCTTGTCGGTGCCCGCCGTCTACGACCGTGTGGAACGCAGCGCCCGCGTCACCGTGCGCGCACTGGACCGCGAAGGTCAGCCTTTTGACATGGAGGCCGAAGGTTTGACTGCGGTGTGTGTGCAACACGAGATGGACCATTTGCTGGGCAAGGTGTTTGTCGACTACCTCAGTTCGCTGAAACGCGTGCGCATCCGCACCCGCATGCTGAAAAAAACGCGCGAAGAGCAGCGTGAGCGCTGACCCCAGGCCCGCCGCCCCGGCCGCGCACCAGCGGTGTGCATGAGGCTGGCCTTCGCGGGCACGCCCGCTTTTGCAGCGGTGGCCTTGCAGGCGCTGCACGACGCCGGGCACGACGTGGTGCTGGTGCTCACCCAGCCCGACCGCCCGGCCGGCCGCGGCC
>JANNMQ010001097.1:0-1851 GCA_031398045.1 Rubrivivax sp. | reverse complement strand
GGCGCCACGGGTGGCCTCACGATCAGCCAGCTGGTCGGCGCCTGTGCAACGGCCTTGGGGCAAAAGCCGCCCACCCTGCCCACCCTCATCGGCAGTCTGGGCCTGAGCCGTTTGGATGTTCAGATGGACACGCATGACCAGAGTTTCAAGGTCGACGCTACGCTGGACTGGCAGCGCGATGCTGAACTGGTGGTGCACCTCATCAAGGCCGGCCCGACGCTGCAGATGAACGGGCGCCTCACGTTGGGTGACGTGAGCTTGCGGGTCGACTTCGAACGCGGCGCGAACGTCCAGCTTGTGGTCGGTTCTTTTGACGCCGCTGGCAGCACGCCGCTGAAACTGAACACCTTGCTGAAGGCCCTGAAGCTGCGCGTCCCTGCGGGCCTGCAACCGTCGCTCGACGTGCGCAGCCTGGCGATGGCCATCGACACGAAGCGCAATCTGATGCTGGCGGCCGAAGTGGATGCGGGTATCGACCTGTCGCGTCTGGGTGACCTGCCCCTCGTGGGCTCGTTGCTGCCCAAAGGCGGGCCGCTGGGTCTACAGATAACGCCCTACTATCTGGCCCCCACTTTTGCTGCGCCCGACGCTGCGCGCGGCCTGATGCCCGAGAGTTTGGTCTTGCCCGACCCGCTGGCCAGGGGCGCGAACGTAGCGGTCACGCTGCAGCTGGGCGGCAAGCCCGTGTCGCTGAACGGCGGCAAGGATCTGAAGGCTGCGCAAGCCCCAGCTCCGCCACCGTCAAACGCCCCCACCCCTGCTGCCGGCGCAGCAGGCGTGGACAGCGGCCTGACGTGGAAAGAGGTCAAGAAATCCTTTGGCCCGCTGCAGGTGAACCGCGTCGGCTACCGACAAGATGCGGGTGAGGTCAACCTCGCCATTGACGCCGGGTTGGAATTCGCTGGGCTCGCGCTCAGTGTTGACGGCCTCGGCGCGCGTTATGAATTTGCCACGCGCCAATTGACACCCCGGCTGCGCGGTCTGGGTATTGACTTGAAACGCGGCCCCATCGAAATCGGCGGCGCGTTCCTCAACGCCGACGGCGACTTCCTCGGCCAGGTGGTGGTGGCCACGCGCCAGTTCGCGCTGCATGCGGTCGGCGGCTTCAGCATGGTGGATGGCACGCCATCGATGTTTGCCTACGGCGTGCTCGACATGCCGATCGGCGGCCCGCCCTTTTTCTTCGTTGAGGGCCTGGCTGCCGGCATCGGCCTGCATCGCAGTCTGCACGTGCCCACCATCGAGCAGGTGCGCAGCTTTCCGCTGGTGCAGTCGGCCGGTGTCAAGCCCGCGTTGGGCACGTCGGCCAAGGCACAGTTGAGTGCACAACTGCAGGCGCTGCACAACCACGTCAGCCCGCGTCTGGGCGAGTACTTTGTTGCTGCAGGGCTGAAGTTCAACTCGTTCCGGTTGCTTCATGGTTTTGCGCTTCTGGTGCTGACGGTGGGCAGAGACTTCGAAGTTGACCTCATCGGCACCGCCGACTTCGCTTCCCCGCCCGACCTGCCCGACAACGTACCCGCGCTGGCCCGCGTGCAGCTTGATCTGCTGGCGCGCATCGTGGTGTCCGAAGGTTTCATCGCCGTGGAAGCGCGGCTCGACCCCAGCTCTTACGTCTACAGCCCGTTGTGCCACTTGAGCGGTGGCTTCGCCTTCCATGCCTGGAGCAAGGGCACACGGGCCGGCGACTTCGTGTTGTCGGTGGGCGGTTACCACCCTGACTACGACAAGCCGCCCCATTACCCGTTGGTGCCGCGCGTCGAACTGAAGTACCAGGTCAGCCCCGAGATCTACCTCAAGGGCGATGCCTACTTCGCGCTGACGCCGTCGGTGATGATGGCCGGTGGCGGC
>JANNMQ010001051.1:0-1966 GCA_031398045.1 Rubrivivax sp. | reverse complement strand
CTCAACGCCGTGCTTGCGGTCGAAGCCCAGTTCGGCGGCCATGACCGCGGCGCGTGCGCTGTTCGGGTGGGCGTCGGCAAAGGCGGCGCTGCAGCCCAGCACCTTTTCCGGGTGGTCCTTCCAGATGTCCTGAGACGCCGCGACGGAGACACCGACGCCGTCGAAGATCGCACTCTGGTTCCACGGTTCGCCGACACTGCAGCCGTCGATGTGGCCAGCGCGCAGGTGCGCCACCATCTGCGCCGGGGGCACGGTGGCAATCTTCACATCGCGCAGCGGATCGATGCCGCCCGCGGCCAGCCAGTAGTACAGCCACATTGCATGCGTGCCGGTGGGAAAGGTCTGCGCGAAGCTCAGCTTGCCAGGGTGCATGGCGATGTGTCGCGACAGTGTGGCCAGGTCCACCACGCCCTGGCCGCCCAGCGCCTTTGAAAGCGTCAGGCCCTGGCCGTTCTGGTTCAAGGTCATCAGCACGGCCATGTCTTTCTTCGGCCCGCCGATGCCCAGGTGCACGCCATACACCAGGCCGTACAGCGCCTGCGCCATGTCCAGTTCACCGGCGACCAGCTTGTCGCGCACCCCGGCCCACGAGGCTTCGCGCCGCAACACGAACTCAACGCCGTGCTTGCGGTCGAAGCCCAGTTCGGCGGCCATGACCAGCGGCGCGCAGTCGGTCAGGCGCATGAAGCCGATGCGCAGCTGCGTTTTCTCGGGCGCGTCGCAGCCCGTCACCCAAGCCTGGGACGCAGAACCCGTGGGGTCATGTGAAGACATTCGCATCTGCCTTTCGCTTACCGATCAAGCTGGCCCAAGAAAAAAGGCGTCTCGGCCGCAGCAGCGGTTTGCATCTGCAAACCATCACCACGCGCCGGACGCCTTTGCCCGATTCAGGACTCGAAGGCACTTCGTTGTGCATTCGAGATGTTCAGTGCAACTCTCATGCACGAGCCGTGCCAGGCCAAATGGCGCGGATTCACGGGTTCTCAGGGCCCGGTGCACCACAAGCTCTCAAATCGGGTGGCGCAGCGCAACAGCCGGCCCCGCTTTGGTGCGGCGCAGCAGCGCTACCGGGTGGCTGCCGAATCAACAGGCGGCAACAGCAGTTCGCTGGCTTCGATGATGCGTTCGGCCATCTGGCCAAGGCGCTGGCCACGGTCCATCGCCAGCTTGCGCAGCTGGCCGAAGGCCTGGTCTTCGCTGCAGCCGCCGCGCGACATGAGGATGCCCTTGGCACGGTCGATCAGCTTGCGTTCGGCGAGCTGGGTGTGGGCTTCGTCGAGTTGCGCGCGCAACGCCTTGTCCTGCGCAAAGCGCGCGATCGCCACCTGCAGCACAGGCGCCAGGCGGCGCGGGTGCAGGCCATTGACCACGTAGGCACTGACGCCGGCCTTCATGGCTTGCTGCAACGGGTCGTGGCTGTCGGTGTCGGTGAACACCACCACTGGCCGCGGGTTGCTCGCCGACAGCGCGGCCAGGTGCTCAAGGGTGTCGCGGGTCGGCGATTCGCTGTCGACGATGACCACGTCGGGCGTGAGCTGCACCACGCAGTCGTGAATCAGCGTGGCTGAATCGATCACACCTACCACCACATAGCCCAGGCGCGTAAGTTCATCACGGATCAACGGAATGTGTCGGGCGCCATCGTCGATGAGCAGGACGCGGAGCAGGGCTGTCTGGGTGGACATGCACAGGTTCGGGTGAAGTTCAGCACTGTGAAGGCAATAAGCGTGCCGAACTGCGGGTAAGCCCGATGTGCCCGAGGCTGCCGCAGTGCCTTGGTGCAACAGGCTGCTGGTAGAGTGCCCAGCGCATGGACCTGCTCGCCTTCGTCATGGACTTTGTGCTGCACGTGGACAAGCACCTGGCCGAATTCGTGACGCTGTACGGTGCCTGGGTGTACGCGCTGCTGTTCGCCATCATCTTCGTCGAGACCGGCCTGGTGGTGATGCCGTTTCTGCCTGGCGAT
>JANNMQ010001038.1:0-1875 GCA_031398045.1 Rubrivivax sp. | reverse complement strand
GGGGCAGGGGGCATCATGTGTTGAACCGTAGCAGCAGGTCGCGTGCTGAACATGCTAGCGGCTTACAACAACCCCGCTGGGCTTGGGCGCGCAGCAAGCAGCACTTTCTGAGTTGGTAGCGGCTGGGTCATTCCCAGCGGCACAGCGCCTATCAACGCACGAAAAATTCGCAGGCGCTGCCCTTGTGCAAGCGCTGCAAGTGACACCACGGCCTGTTGTTCTTCCCTATTTCACGCCAGAAACATAGCTTCTTGTTAACGTTTTCCACCCTCTGTCGCTCTGCCTTGGCGGGCCCCTACACTGGCAAGTCATGTGCCCTGCCCCACTTCACCGCTTCAACGCCCGCTGTCTGCGCGCGAGCATGAAACCGATGGTGTGCGCAGCGCTGGGGCTGGTAGCGGCGGCGCTGGGCGGCATGCAGGTCCACGCTCAGGCCCAGCCACTCGTGCGGCAAGACACGACCGCAGTGCCGATCGAAAGTTTTTTTGCCCGTTCTGCGATGGCCCAGCCCGTGCTCTCGCCCTCGGGCCGCTACCTGGCCTATCTGCGCACACTGCCCAACGGCCGCAACGCACTGCTGCAAATGGACTTGCAGAACCTGCAGCCACCCACGGCGCTGGCCACCTACAGCGACGCCGACATCTTTGGCCTGCGCTGGGTCGACGATGACTGGCTGGTGTTCAGCTTGACCGACAACGCCGCCGGCAGCGGTGAAGTGGAATTTGCGCCTGGGCTGTTCAGCGTGGCACGCGCTGGGGGTGGTGAACCCCGGCAGTTGATCAAGATACGAAGCGGCCTTGTGGTGGGCAGCAACCGGGCTGGCCTCAACCGTCTGTTGGAGCCCAACCACCGGCTGCTGCATGTGTCACAAGACGGCAGCCGTGAGGTTGTCGTGGGCGAACTGCAAACAGGCGCCGGCGGATTGACCATCGTGCAGCCGTTGGCACTGCACATTGAAACGCAGCGCCTGCGCAGGCTGGATGACGGCGCACCTGGCAACGTCAACCACTGGCTTTTTGATGGTGCTGGCCAGCCCCGCGTGGCGGTTGTAACGGCCCAGGGCCGGGTGCAGGTGCACTGGCGCGCGCAGGGCGCTGCCGACTGGAAAAAAATTCTGGACGTGGACCGGCTGTTCACGCCTTGGCAGCCCTATGCAGTGGGCGCCGGCGATGAACTGTATGTGCGGCACGCGCAAGGCTCAACCGGCACCCAGGTGTTGTCGCGTTTTGACTTTGCAAGCGGCAAGCCAGCCCACCAGCCATTTGTTCAAGTGCCCGGATTTGACTTCAGCGGCTCGTTGGTGGCCGAACGGCCCGGCGCACGCACGTTGGGGGTGCGCGCGCAAACCGAGTACGAGGTGACGGTCTGGACCGACAGAGCCATGAAGGCCCTCCAAAGCCACATCGACGGGCTGCTGCCCGGCCGCGTCAACCAACTGAGCTGCCGACATTGCGACAGCGATAGCCGTACCGTGTTGGTGCACAGCTGGGCCAGCCACAGCCCGAGCAGTTTTTTCGTTTGGCAAGGCACCCGCCAGCAGCTGTCACTGCTGGGCCACTCCATGCCGGCGATCGACCCAGCCCGCATGGCCGAACTGGAACTGCACCGCCCGAAGGCGCGCGACGGTCTGCCCCTGCCGGTGTGGTTGACCCTGCCACAACAAAAGCCCGGAGCACCACCACCGCCGGTGGTGGTGCTGGTGCATGGTGGCCCCTGGGTGCGGGGTGTCACCTGGGCCTGGCACAAGCTGCCGCAGTTTTTAGCCTCACGCGGTTACGCCGTGGTGGAGCCCGAATTTCGCGGCAGTACCGGTTATGGCCAGGCTCATTTTTTGGCCGGCTGGAGGCAATGGGGGCAAGCGATGCAGGACGACAT
>JANNMQ010001036.1:0-3890 GCA_031398045.1 Rubrivivax sp. | reverse complement strand
GAAAGCATCCATGCCTTCGACCTGGTCGGCCGTGCCAAAGAGCGAATGGAACAGGTGCCGTTCGTAACTCAGGCCGTCTGACAGGCTGCCTTCAAAAGCGCGGTTGACGCAGGCCTTGGCCATCGCCACGCTGGGGCCACTGAGCGCGCAGATGGTGGCAGCGGCTTCCAGCACCTCGGCCAGCAACCGGTCGGCGGCTACGACGCGGCTGACCAGGCCGGCACGTTCGGCTTCAGCGGCGTCCATCATGCGCGCTGTGAGTGCCATGTCCATGGCTTTGCTTTTGCCCACCGCACGTGGCAGGCGCTGTGTGCCGCCAGCGCCGGGGATGATGCCGATCTTGATTTCGGGTTGGCCAAACTTGGCGCTGTCGGCAGCAATGATGAAGTCGCACATCATCGCCAGTTCACAGCCGCCACCCAGCGCAAAACCGGCCACCGCGGCGATCACGGGTTTGTGGACCTGGCGCATGGTTTCCCAGTTGCGTGTGATGAACTGCTGTTGGTAGGCCTGCATGAAGGTTTTGGTGGCCATGGCCGAGATGTCAGCGCCGGCAGCAAAGGCTTTGTCGCTGCCGGTGATGACGATGCAACCCACCGCCGGGTCGGCGTCCATGGCCAGCAGGGCGGCCCCCAGCTGGTCCATCAACGCGTCATTCAGCGCGTTCAGCTGTTTGGGCCGGTTCAGCGTCAACAGTGCGGTGCGGCGCGCGCCATCGCCGCGCAGTTCGGTCAGCACCAGCGGGTCGGCAGAAGCGGCGGTTGGGGTGGGGGCTGTGTTCATGGTTTGCAGTGCTCCGGGGTGGCCGTTGAACGTCTTGCCGACCGCGCAACGGCGGACTGCAGTCATCATCAAACTATACGAGCGGCGCTGAAAACAACCGGAAGTTGACAGGCTTCGGGTTCAGCCCGCATCTTCAGCCATGAGCACGGCCCAACCGCAAAGGGGTGCCAACTTTGCAACCGCTGTGTGAGTGTTGAGTTAAGCTGTAACGTTGACAGTCCTGACTGCGGCGCTGCGTCCACAGGTGTCCGTGTGTGCATCGGCGAGCTACCCCGTTCATGGCCATCATCTATCGCAAAACCCGCATAGGCCAGGCCGAAATTGAAACCCGTGCTTTGCGATTGGTGCCGCGCCTGCGCAACCTGCTGATCATCGTCGACGGCAAGCGCGACATCGAAGCGCTGCAGACGATGCTGGGTTATGCGCCGGCTGCAGCCCTGCAGCAATTGCTGGCCTATGGCTTGATTGAAGCGCTGCAGCAGCGCACCCCGCCTCAGGCCGGCGCGGGCGAGGTTGTGGCGCCTGCTGTGCCATCGGCCACCCTGGACGCTGACGCTCTCAAGCAGTTGCGTCAGGCCGCAGTACGGGCCCTGAACGATGCGCTGGGGCCCGCTGCGGAAAGCACGGCCATCCGGCTGGAACGTGCAACGACCGAAGCCGAATTGCGCCCCTTGCTGGAACGCGCGGCGGGCTTGGTGGCCGCCGTGCGGGGCAGCGCAGCGGGGCGCGACTATGCACAAAGGTTCCTGGGCAAGTTCTGATGCCGCAGCCGCTGCCCGATGCCCACTGCCCGCGCAGCGGCGCTTTTCAACGCGGTCTGTCGGCCTGTTGCGGCAAGCGGGAAATCTGCAAATCCAGAAAGGTGTTTTCGTCTTGCCGAATGACGATGCGCACCGGCAGGTACTGCAGGCTGGGTGCCACCCAGATCTCGGCGGTCAGCTCGTTGCCGGGCTGCGGCAAACGGCGTGGCTTGACGTGAAAGGTCTCAACCTCACCGGCCGGCGTGACCAGCGTCTGCGCGCCCACCACGTCATACACCCAGGGCTCCAGCCGGCGCGGCAGCGCCAGCGGCAATGTCACGGTTTGACCGGCCCGTAACAGCGTGGGCTGGGTGGTGAACAGCCAGGTCAGGTGCACAAACTGGCTGGCACTGTCTTGCACACCGGCGGGCCGCGCTTCGACACGGCCATTGGCCAGGCGCACCTGGCCGTCGTCCAGCCACACCGTAAGCTGTTGGGGTTTGCGCATCAAGGCACGGGTGACTTCGTCGTAGCGGCGCGGTGACAGGCCCTGCGGCGTGACCACGCCTTCGCTGCTGACGCGGCGGCTGGCCAGCGGTGCAAAAGTCGGGCCTATGCTCAGGTCCATGTGCACCTGGTAACGCGCGCCGTCGAGCAACCATTCCACTTGCGCCTGGCCTTCCACCGGGCCCCGGTAATGGCCCGTGAGGGTGTAGCTCAGCCGCGTGGAAGGGGGCCAGGCGAAGTTGTCGGCGGCGGTTTCTGCCGCCGCGAGTGGTGTGGCCATGGGCGACGAAGCCGCCGGCTGGGCCGCTGCAGCGGCCACTGCGGTTGCCGTTGCAGTTGCAGTTGCCGTTGCAGATTCAGGCGCAGCGCCCGCCGGTTCCGGCGGTGCAGGCTGCCCTGCAGGGGCCGATGCCACTTCAATCGACGCGGTCACCGTCTCTGGCGGCGGCGGCTCGGCGGCGCTCGGCGGCGCCGTGGGTGCTGCCGCTGGCTGCGAAGCCGCTGCGGCTGCTGCCGTGGCTTGGCGGGGCATGCGGCGCGGCGCCGCCTGACGAGGGGCCACTACCAGCCCTGGCGGTGCCTGAGGCCGGAGTTCACGCACAAAAGCCACTTGCATGCGGGCCGGTGCCGCACCAGGCCCAGCGCCCAAGCCGAAACGGTCGACACCCACCCAGTCAGCCAGCCACAGGTGCGCTGCGCTGACCAGCAGCACCAGCGTCCACAGCCGCCAGCGCATCGGCTTTTGTGCGGCACCGGGGCCGACAGCAACGGCGTCGCCCACGTGGGAGTCTGGCGCCGCCTACTTTTTGGCCGCGGCCGCCAACAGTTGCTCGACCGAGGCCACAGGAAGGGCGCCCGGCTTGCGGGTGCCGTCTTCAAAAATGACAGCCGGCGTGCCGTTGATGCGGTGCGTGCGCGCAAAAGCCAGGTTGCGGTCGATGGCGGTGGTGTCGCAAGCCGCGGCGGGTTTGGCGGGCACCGCACCGTCGATCATCCAGGCCCGCCAGCTTTTGGCAGCATCCTTGGAACACCACAGGTCACGTGCTTTGGTGGTGCTGTCGGGGCCCAAGATGGGGATCAGGAAGGTGTAGATCGTGACGTCCTTGATGCCGACCAGGTCGCGTTCAAAGCGCTTGCAGTAGCCGCAGTTGGGGTCGCCAAACACGGCCATCTTGCGGCTGCCATTGCCTTGCTTGATAACGATGGCGTCTTTCAGCGGCAGCTTGTCGAAACTGATGGCCAGCAGCTTTTCAACCCGCGCTTCGGTGAGGTCGGTGCGTGTTTTGGTGTCCACCATCGAACCATTGACGATGATGAAGTCGCCCTTGTCGTCACTGTAGAAAATTTCGGTGCCCCCGTAACGCACCTCCCACAAGCCGGGCACGGGCGTTTTGCTGACCTCGTCGATGGCGGGCAGTTTGGGCAGGCGCTCGGCGATGGCTTTGCGTATCGCCGCTTCCTGGGCCCAGGCACCGGTGCAGGCCAGCAGCAGGCCGGCGGCGAAAGCAGCCCTTTTTGCCAAAGTTTGTGCCGGGGTTCGTGCCCAGGCTGGGCGAGAAAAAATTGAACGCATACAGGGCTCCAGTCGAATTCAAATGGTCAGCATGCAACCGCACAGCGGCCCAGCAGTGCACGTTCAGGTGGGCCATTTCAGGTGTGTTGACGATGCGGCAGTCTCCGCCCGGGCCGCCGCTAACCACCCAGCGCGCGGTTGACGAGCAGGCGTTTCAGCGGCCCCGCTTTGTCGACCAGGCCCATACCCTGGTTACGCAGCAGGTGCGCCGCTGGTCCACGGGCAGCAAACAAGTGCAGCAGGCCGTCGGTGACACGCGCCATGGCCTGTGTGGGCGCCCAGCGCTG
>JANNMQ010001024.1:0-8996 GCA_031398045.1 Rubrivivax sp. | reverse complement strand
GCAAGGTCTACCGCTACACCAGCAATCCCGACACCGCCACCGGCGACGGCATCGCGATGGCTTGGCGCGCTGGCTGCCGCGTGGGCAACATGGAGTTCATCCAGTTCCATCCGACCTGCCTGTACCACCCGCAGGAGCGCAGCTTCCTCATCACCGAGGCGCTGCGCGGCGAGGGCGCCTACCTGAAGCTGCTGGACGGCACCCGTTTCATGCCCCAGCACGACGAGCGTGCCGAACTGGCGCCGCGCGACATCGTGGCCCGCGCCATCGACTTCGAGATGAAAAAACACGGCCTGGACTGCGTGCTGCTCGACGCCACGCACCTCGGCGAGGGCTTCCTCAAGGAGCATTTCCCGACTATCCATGCGCGCTGCCTGGCGCTCGGCATCGACATCGCCAGGCAGCCGATTCCCGTGGTGCCCGCCGCGCACTACACCTGCGGCGGCGTGGTCACCGATCTCGAAGGCCGCACCGACCTGCCGGGCCTGTTCGCCGTCGGCGAAACCACCTACACCGGCCTGCACGGCGCCAACCGGCTGGCCAGCAACTCGCTGCTGGAATGCGTGGTGCTGGGCAAGACCTGCGCCGAGCGCATCCTGGCCGACGGCGCGCCGCCGCCCGAGACGGTGCCGGCCCTGCCGGCGTGGGACGAAAGCCAGGTCGAGGACGCTGACGAGGCAGTGGTCATCGCCCACAACTGGGACGAGCTGCGCCTGCTGATGTGGAACTACGTCGGCATCGTGCGCACCACCAAGCGGCTGGAGCGTGCCCTGCATCGCATCAAGCTCTTGCGCGGCGAGATCGATGACTACTACGCCAACTTCCGCGTCAACCGCGACCTGCTGGAACTGCGCAACCTGGTGGTGTGTGCTGAACTCATCGTGCGCTCGGCCCTGCGCCGCCATGAAAGCCGTGGCCTGCACTACAGCCGCGACTTTCCGAACCCGCTGCCGGTGAGCTTCCCCACTGTGTTGACGCGACCAGCCAAAAGCCTGTCAGCTGCACAGCAGCGCAAGGCCGCGCGCGCTTAAAGCCGATGTGGGTTCTGGTACCTGCGGCTGACAGCAGCGCTTAGGCGCGGGCGCGCATGGCCGTGCGGGCCTGCACAAAACCGAAGGCGTAGTCCACGGCGTCAAACAGCAGGCGCTCGCTGTCGCCGCGTTCGCGTTCGCTTAGATAAAACACAAAGTCCACCTCGTGGCGGATGTAGCGCGGCGGCAGGCGGTTCAGCGCCACGCAAGCCACGTCGCCCAGCAAGTCGGGCCTGTGTGCCAGCCCGGGGTAGCGCTCGGCGTGTTTCTGCACAGCCTCAAAAACAGCTTGTTCGTTGTGATTGCGTACCGACGTGAAATCAGCGCTCATGGCGGCTCTCCGCCCCAGTTCCGGGGCCCTGCCGGCATATCGGCCCCAGCGGGCACCGACTCAAGCAGCGCCGATGTTTTTCACGAAACCGTTTTGCGGTTGGGTGATGCTGGCCGGGTTTTTCTTCACGAAGTCCAGCATGCGTTCGATGCAGCCCAGTGCCTGGCTGCGCACGGGTTCGGGCACCAGAATTTCGCCGCTGCCCTGTTCCAGGCAAGCCACCACACCTTGCAATGCGTTCATCGCCATCCAAGGGCAGTGTGCGCAGCTTTTGCAGCTGGCGCTGTTGCCGGCGGTGGGCGCTTCGATCAGCGTCTTGCCAGGGGCCAGCTGGCGCATGCGGTGCATGATGCCGTTGTCGGTGGCCACGATGTAGGTCTGCGCACTGCCATTGACCACCGCATTCAGCAGCTGCGTGGTGCTGCCCACCAAGTCGGCCTGCTGCACCACAGCGCGTGGTGACTCGGGGTGCACCAGCACCTGGGCACCCGGATGTTGCTGGCGCAGCAGCTCCAGTTCCAGGCCCTTGAATTCGTCGTGCACGATGCAGGCGCCGTCCCACAGCAGCATGTCGGCACCGGTTTGTTCCTGGATGTAACGGCCCAGGTGCCGGTCGGGCGCCCACAACACCTTGCGGCCCTGTTCTTTCAGGTGCGAAACGATGGCCAGCGCGCAAGAGCTGGTGACCATCCAGTCGGCGCGCGCTTTCACGGCGGCGCTGGTGTTGGCGTAGACCACCACGGCGCGGTCGGGGTGGGCGTCACAAAACTGGGCAAACGCGTCCGGTGGACAGCCCAGATCCAGCGAGCAGGTGGCTTCCAGGTCGGGCATCAGCACACGCTTGTCAGGGCTCAGAATCTTGGCGCTTTCACCCATGAAGCGCACACCCGCCACCACCAGCGTCTGCGCCGCATGGTCGCGGCCAAAGCGGGCCATTTCCAGGGAATCGGCGACGATGCCGCCGGTGGCCAAGGCCAGGTCCTGCAGGTCGCCGTCCACATAGTAATGCGCCACCAGCACCGCTTGTTGTGCCTTCAACAGTTCGGCCGCGCGCTCGAAGGCCCGTTTTTTGTCAGCAGGGTTCAGTGCGGCCGGCACCTTGGCCCAGGCCTGTGCAGTGCAACTGGCGCCACTGGCATCTTGGCGGGTGTAGTCAAAAAGAACTTGATTCATGGCGTGCGGTGGTGTGGCTAAGGCAGGCGGGCTTCAGGCAGGCCGCCGCTGGCATGCTAACCGGGCTGCCCAGCGGGTGTGTCTCATAGGGGGGTCAATTCCCCGGCGGGCTTCTTTACAAATCTTGCACCACGCCCCTAGCATCAGACGGTGAATTCAAATATGCAGTTTGTGGGCCCGCGCCCAGCCGCAGCGGATGTTGCAAAGTCGAATGACGGTGACCCGGTCCTGGCCCTATGAAGCCGCTGAAGGATTGCGAATTCACCGCTTTCATCAGCTACGCACATGCGGATGACGTGGCCTGGTTTGGCTGGGTGCGCCAATTTCGCGACGAACTTGAACGCAGCCTGAGCGCGATGCTGCGAGGTACGCGCCTGCCGCGCATGCACCTGTCGGGCGAAAACGGCCCCGTGGCCGGCGCCCTGAGCCAGGAGCTGCAAGAACGTGTGGCCAAGGCCTTTGCGATGGTGATCGTGGTGCATGACAACTACGCACAGAGCACGTGGTGCCTGAAGGAGCTGGAGTACTTCAAGAGCCTGTTTGGCGACGACGGCTTCAGGCAGCGGCTGTACATCATTGCGCTGTCTGAAAGCGCCATGGCTGCCGTGTCTGGCGGCAAGGACTGGCAGCGCCTGCTGCCCGATTCTGATCAAGTCTGGCTGCCTTTTTACGACCAGTCTGACCGCGCGCGACCGGTGGATGTGTACCTGGCACCAGGGCTGGTGGCGCCGGCTTTTCGTGCGCCTTTTGAACGCCTGCGCAGCGACTTCGCAGCCAAATTGCGGCAAGCCGTGGCTGACGATGCTGCACTGCGCGGCGCGGCGGCGGGCTCAGCACCGGCCCCGACGCCTTCATCACTGTCATCTGTTGCTTCGACGTCCACGGCGGCAGGGCAGATCGTGGATGTCATTCTGCCCAGCCTGAACGCGGGCCCACTGGCGGCCCAGGCCCACCCATCACCGGCTGCGGTAGGCACCGTGCTGCTGGGCTTTGTGCCCAAAGAAAGTGAAACGGCGCTGACCGCCAGCCGCCAGGCGCTGCAAGCTGCCGGCTTGACGGTGCGGCCGATTGCGCAAGACGTGGTGTACGGCGACTTTTCAGAATTTGCACAAGCCCAGCACCTGGTGCTGCCCTTTGATGACGCACCGCCCATGATGCCCATCGTGGGTGTGGGTGGGCACCTGATGGTCCTGCGTGACGCCTGGTTGAAGCAGGGCCGGCCTGAAACCCAGCTGCATTGGCTGGATCTGCGCACAGCACCGCCGCAGTCGGCGCAGTGGCAGGGTGCGGCGGCCTATGTGGCTTCGTTGGGGCAGGCTGGTTGCAGCGTGCAGACCCTGTTGCGGCAGTTACTGCCGGCCGCAGCAGCGACCAGCCCCGCGCCTGCACAGGCCGTGCGCATCTACATCGAAAGCAACCGCCACGAGCGCACGCTGTGGGAACCGCTGGGCGAGCAGATACGCCTGAAGTGGCAGAAGGTTTGTGAAGAACTGGCGCCGGGCCGTGTGCCGCCCTTGACGCTGCGCGCGCGCGGCCTGCCGGTGGAAGAGATCGACCGTTTCCCCAATCTGGACGATGCCGATGGCGTGGTGCTGCTGTGGGGCCGCAAGACCAGTGAGGCGCTGGTGGCGCAGATCAACAAAGTGGAAGGCAAGCTCAGCAACGGCGCCCATGTGCCACCCGGCATCGTGGCCTATCTGATGCCGCCGCAGGCCGCCACCGAACCCGTGCCGGCCTGGGGCTGGCAGGTGCTGAGATTCCTGGCGGCCGACGAAAACAACATCGATGTGGTGGACGAAGAGCGCGACGAACTGACCCGCTTTTTGCGCAAGGTCTACAAACGCCGGCAACAACGTGACACCGAGGGACTGTGATGGCCAGCAGCGACCCCATTCCTCCCGCCCGTGCGGGCTTTGCGGTGGACGCCGCAGACAGCACCTATTCGGGCACCGCCACCGGGCCCTACAGCCGCGACTTTCCGCAAGGCGCGGCTGCACGGCCCAGCGACGCGCGCATGCGGCTGCCGCGTGAACCCTACCCGGGCCTGCGGCCCTTTCTGGACTTCGAAGCCGCGCTGCTGTTCGGGCGCGAAAGGCAGGTGCGCGAGGTCATCGAAGGCTTGCGCCAGAGCCAGTTTGTCGCCGTGCTGGGCGGCAGCGGGTCTGGCAAAAGCAGCTTGATCCATGCCGGCGTGGTGCCCGAACTGCGCAGCTTCGGCATACCCGGCGCCGGTGATCTGTGGCTGCCGCTGACCTGCACGCCAGGCACCAACGTCAGCGAAGCCGACCGCGCGACGCGCCGCCGCACCCCCATCACGCGGCTGGCGCGCCGCTTCGCACGCTTGTTAAAAAGTCGCGGCAGCGAAGCGGCGGACGCCACGCGGCTGGACGAGATTGCTGAAGTGTTCCGCCAAGAAGCTGGTTTTGCGCGCTTGCTGGACGCCTATGGCGCTGAGCTCAACCTGCCCCCCGGCCCCGTGCCCGAAGAAGCCCGGGTGCTGTTTGTGCTGGACCAGTTTGAAGAGATCTTCCACCCCACCAACAAAGATGTGCAGGACGCACAGCTGTTGGTTGAACGTGTGCTGGACCACTTCTTCAACCCGCACCCGCGCTGCCATGTGGTGCTGACCATGCGCAGCGAACACCTGAACGACTGCGCGGCGTTTCTGGAGCTGCCCGATGCCATCAACAAGTCGTCCTACCTGATCAGACGTTTGGACACTGACGATCTGCGCAGCGCCGTCGTCGGCCCAGCGCAGCGTTTTTTGCGTCTGGTGGCGCGCAGTGAAACGTCGGCACGGCCACTGCCCAGCCAGGTGGTGTTTGAACCCGTGGTGGTGGACCGCCTGCTGCGCGACGTGCAGGCCTTGACACGCGACCCCGACCACCTGCCGCTGCTGCAGCACCTGCTGGCGCGGCTGTGGGAAGCCGCGCTGCAGCGTGAAGAGATGGACACCCTGGTGCCTGCCACGATCACCGAAATTGACCTCGTGCGCGCCGTCAACGCCGGCGGCAAACGCGGTGACGAAGTGCCACTGGCGGCTGAGCTGAACACCCTGCGCGCCTGTGTCAACAACTGGCCCGAGTCCATCTATGCCTGGCACGACGAAGGCGCACGCGCCCAGCTCGACACGCTGTTCCGCAACCTGGCCTTCAAGGACCCGAACACCGGTGCTTACTCGCAGCAGCGTGTGGATGTGGACGACGCCGCGCGCAGCCTGGGCACCAGCCAGGGCCGCAACGACCTGCGCAGCCTGATCGGCGAAGGTTTTTTGGGTTCGGTGGACTACCTGTTCTGGGACGACGAAGACCCGGCGCGTGTGACGCTGAAGGTCTCACACGAGTCCTTCATTCGCGGCTGGTTGCGGTTCAGGGCCCTGGTGGACACCGAGTCGGTGCATTTCGACGAGTACCTGCTGGTGCTGCGCAAATGCGCTGAATGGGTGGCCAACAAACGCAGCGAAGACTTTTTGCTGGAAAGCGGGGAGATGCGCCGCTTGGCTGGCAGTGGTTTTGTGGGCCGCCTGCAGCAGACCGAAAAACGCACCGCCTGGGCGCGGCTGCTGGGCATGGACCGCGACGCCGTGCACCTGGCCCAGGTGGCGGGCGAAATCGATGCTTTTGTCGAAGCTTCTGAACAACGCCTGGAGCAGCGTCGCTTGCGCGAAACGCGCGGCCGGCGCAGCGCGCGTGCGCTGGTGGCCATCACCGTGGCTTTTGCGTTGTTGCCCACGGCCTTGTTTTCCTGGCTGGTGCAGGGGCCCACGATGCGCCGCGCCGAACTGCTGTTCGAGGCCGGAAACCGTGCCAACCAGGCGTTGTTAAGCCCCAGCCAGGACGCCGTTGGTGACGGCGCCAGCACGCTGCAGTCGATGTTGCTGGCGGGTGCTTTGGTCGACCAGGCGCGCACCGGCGCAGGCCCCTGGCGCACCGAGTTCTCCAAAGGGCTGCTCGACCGTGTCGGCGGCTGGCCCTTGTTCATCGACCAGCGCGACTTTCTGGACCATGTGTTCATGCAGGCCGAGCCGCCGGTCAACAGCACCCTGCGCGAGCTGATGCAGGGCGCGGTGTGGAAAGCGCCGCCTGTGGGAACCACCGATGCTGCTGACGAAGCCAAGCTGCCGCCGCCGGCGCTGTTTTCTGGCGCCAGCTGTGTGTATGAAGGCCTGAGCGGCGCAGGTGCCGGCGGGGCTGATGGCGCCGTAGGGGGTGGAGCAAGCAGCGCAGGGGCCCGTGCCGAGGCGCCAACCGGGCGCTTGTTTGTGCAGTGGCGGGCAGACAGCAGTGACCCCCGCCCGTTGCGGGCACTGTTTGTACCTGACCGCCGGGCGCGTGACCGTTCGCTGGACGTCTTCAGTGCCAGCGTGGACCCTGGCACGCGCAACTGCACGTTGGGCACTGCGGTGCTCAGCAGCCCCGAGGCCTTGAACTCCAGCGTTATCTTTGATGCCAGCTTGCGGCTGTTTTATTACACCGCCGAAGGCAGCGCCAGCACGCCGCCGTCGCTTATCGTGCAAGAGCTGGACTGGGAACGCAGCAGCGACGGATTGGTTCATGCCTGGCAACGCCAAACGCTGACGTCCATCACCGATGCCAAGGCCCTGGCCGCCGTCAAAGAGGCCGCCGGCGATGCCCGCGTGGCCGCAGTGCCCACTTACCGTGCCAGTGGCGGACGCGTGGTTGAAGTGGGAGATCGCCGCTGGTTCGTGATCAATACGGTGGCGCAGCGGGTCAACCCGGAAAGCGACCAGAGCGGCAAACTGGAGCCCTTGTTGCCTGCAGCAGCAGAGTCGCCCTGCGCGGTGCTGTCGCGTGCATTTGCTCAGGCACCAGGTTTTGCCGCGCAGACTTTTGAACAGGGCGGGCGGTGTTTCCGCATCCTGCGCGGCTGGCCAGCGGCCGCCCCCGGCGAATCTGCGGTCAGGCCCCTGCGCGACGATGTACGTGTGGCCATTCACGAAAAGCCCAGTGCAGAAATGCTGCAGCGGGCGAACGAAAATCCCCCTGCACCGCTGGCAGCCTTGTTGCCCTTTGCGCGCCTGGCGCCCAGCCCTGACGACGCGGCCGCTGCCAGCTGGTGGGTGGGCACGGCCGGTGCCCTGGACGGCTGGCTGGTGTTGAAAACCGAATCGTCGGCGCGCAGCCCCGCCACCGGCGAAGCCATGCCGCGTTATGTGGGTGCACCCTGGAGCACCTGCGCACTGTGGCGAGTGGGCCGCGAACTGCTGCGCCACAACCCAGCCGCCGGGGCCAGCGGCAAGACGGCCGCCACGTTGAGCACGGCCTGCCCGCGCCCCTGAACTGCGACACACTCTGCGCCCATGAACATTGCAACTGCAGCGCCTGAACGGCCGGCCGGCCATGCCTTGGTGGAGGCCCTGATCGAACAAGGTGTGCACACCTGTTTTGGCGTGCCTGGTGAAAGTTATCTGGCGGTGCTGGACGGTTTTTTTGAGCACCAACACCACATCCGTTTCATCGCGTGCCGGCAAGAAGGCGGCGCTGCTTTCATGGCCGAAGCCCATGGCAAGCTCACCGGCCGGCCGGGGGTGTGTTTTGTCACCCGTGGCCCCGGCGCCACCAATGCCAGCATCGGCGTGCATACCGCGTTTCAAGACAGCACACCGATGGTGTTGTTTGTGGGCCAGGTGGCCAGCGACCAGAAGGACCGCGAGGCCTTCCAGGAAATCGACTACCGCCACATGTTCAGCCCCGGCACGCTGGGCCTGGCCAAGTGGGTGGCTGAAGTGCAAAGCGCCGACCGCCTGCCCGAATATGTGGCGCGTGCCTTTCGCACCGCGATGCAGGGCCGCCCGGGGCCTGTGGTGCTGGCACTGCCCGAAGACATGCTGACCACGCCCACGGCGGCCCCGGTGCTGCCGCGTGTGCAACCCGTGCACGCCTGGCCTGCGCCCGGCGGGCTGCGTGAACTGCGCTCGCTGCTGGTGGCCGCGCAGCGCCCCATCGTGCTGGCCGGCGGTTCAGGCTGGGACGCTGAAGCGGCCAGCGCGTTGCAGCGTTTTGCTGAAAACTGGCAACTGCCGGTGGCCTGCGGCTGGCGCTTTCAAGACACCTTCGACAACCGCCACCCGCTGTATGCCGGTGATGTGGGCATTGGCACCCACCCCAAGCTGGTGCAACGCATCCGCAGCGCCGACCTGGTGATTGCGCTGGGCCTGCGGCTGGGCGAAATGACCACCGGTGGCTACACCTTGTTGCACGCCCCGCGGCCGCAACAAAAGCTGGTGCACATCCACGCCGGCGCTGAAGAGCTGGGCCGCGTCTACAGCGCCGACCTGATGTTGCAGTCCAGCATGGCTGTGGCGGCCAAGGCGCTGGAAGCCCTGGCCGCACCGGTCTCGGTGCCCTGGCAAGCCAGCGCGCTGGCCGCGGGTGCCGACTACGAGGCGAACCTGGTGGCGCCGCCCGTGCAGCCGATGGACCTGGCCGTGGCCATCAAGA